>JBFJZP010000029.1:0-11664 GCA_041622095.1 Burkholderiaceae bacterium
CCCTGCCCACCTTGCTGCTTTATGCCGGCGCCGACAAGCTGGTGAATCCGGCCGGCAGCCGCGCATTTGCCGATGCGGCCCCGCCGTCCGTGGTCACCGCGGAGTGCTTCGACAAGCTCTACCACGAGATCTTCAACGAAGCCGAGCCAGCACGCGAGCAGGTGCTGGCCCGGCTCAAGTCCTGGCTCGACACCCGCTTCTGATTGCGGACAAGCCGCTCAGCGTTTGCCGAGCAGCCCGCCGAGCGTGCCCATCAAATCGGCGTTGCCACCGAGCCCGGACGCAGGCATCTCGCCCGAGGGCGTGAGCCGATTGACCAGGTCCGGCAGCAGCTGCGACAACTGATCGGCCGCCGCGCCTTCGCTGGTTCCCATCTGCCGGGCCAGCCCGGACATGGTCTCCGTGCCCAAGGCCTGCTGCATCTGCGCACCCGACACCGGCAGGTTGGCACCTTCGCCGATCCAGGACTGGATCTGTTCACCCAGCCCCGCCTGCTGGAACCTGGCCACCAGGCCAGAGAGGCCACCCTGTCCACCGTCGTTGCTGAGCAGTCCCATGATGGCCTGCATCACCTGCGGATTGCCCGCCAGCGTGCCCAGCATGCCGGCCAGTCCGCCACCGCCCTCAGGACTGGTGTTGCTGTTGCCACTGGTGCCGTTCATGGCGCCCATAACCGAATCAAGCAGTCCCATCCGATGTCCTCCTTCGATGATTGTTCAAAGAATTCAGCTTAACGGCTTGCCGGCCGGCATGGGCGCCGGCTTTGTAAAGGATGACGCCTACCGGCTCTGCGCGTGGTACTTGCTGCGCACCAGCCAGACCAGTCCGGCAGCGGTGATGGCGACCGGAATCAGCGAGCCCAGGTTCAGCAGCCGCCAGCCTTGCGTGGTGACCAGGGCGCCGGAAGCGAACGAGGTCAGCGCCATCACCGCGAAGACGCAGAAGTTGATGGCGCCCTGGGCCCGGTCCTTCTCCTCCGGGCGGTAGGCCTTGAGCGACAAGGTGGTGCTGGCGGTGAACAGGAAGTTCCAGCCCACGCCGAGCACGAACAAGGCAATGACGAACTGGTGCAGTTCGACGCCGGACAAGGCAATCGCGATGCACACCGCGTTGAGCGCGACACCCACGCCCATGATCTGCAGCGTGCCGAACCGGCGTATCAGGTGGCCGGTGAAGAAGCCCGGCGCAAACATGCCGATCACATGCCACTGCAGCACCAGCGCCGCATCCTCGAACGGCAGGTTGCAGACCTGCATCGCCAGCGGCGTTGCCGCCATCAGCAAGTTCATCACGCCGTAACCCAGTGCCGCGCCGAGGGTAGAGACGATGAAGATCGGCTGGCGCATGATCTCGCTCATGGGCCGGCCTTGCGGCGCGCCGGCGACCTTCGGCAGCACCGGCGGAAACCGCATGACCGCCATCAGCCCCATCGCCACCAACGCCACCACCGCCAGCGCCAGGTAGGCCCCGACGAACGGCGCCTCGGTCAGTCCGCGGGTGCGGGTGGCCAGGTTCGGACCGATGATTGCGCCGATCAATCCACCAGCAAGCACCAGCGAAACCGCCCTCTCGCGATACTCCGGTGCTGCCAGTTCGGCAGCGGCAAAACGGTACAACTGGCCGTTGGCGTTGTAATAACCGGCGATGACGGTTGCCGATACCAGCAGCCAGAAGTTGTGCGCAACCACCGCATACGCACACAACAAGGCCGACAACAGCGCCACGACCAGGCCGATCTGGAACGACACCTTGCGCCCGAATGCTGTCTGCGTGCGCGCCACCAGCGGCGTGCTGAGCGCGCCACCGACGACATATCCCATCACCGGCAACGTCGCCATCCAACCCAACGGCGCCAGACTGAAACCGATCAGACCGTTGATGGCGATGAAGATGATGTTATTGGTCAACAAAAGACCCTGGCAGACCGCCATCAACGTCAGGTTGCGGTTCATGCCAGCAGTGTGAGAGCGGCCAGGGCCGCGGTTTCCGAACGCAACACCCGCGCGCCAAGCGAGACCGGCTGAAAACCGCCGGCCATCACCCGAGTTTCCTCCGCCGCCGACAGGCCGCCTTCAGGCCCGCACAGGAAGGTCACCGCAGACGACGGATTCGCAGCCTGCGTTTTCCATTCACGCAGGTCGCGGGACCCCGCTTGCAGCGACAACACCAGCCTCGCCCCCTCCGGTGCCGCCTGCTGCCGATCAATCCAGCGCGCCAGCAGCAGGGGTTCATGCACCAGTGGCACCCGGTTGCGGCCACATTGTTCGCAGGCAGCCACCGCAATACTCTGCCAATGCGCCAGTTTCTTTTGCCCGCGTTGTGCATCGAGTCGCACCACGGTGCGCTCGGTCATCAAGGGCTGGATACTCGCAACGCCCAGTTCGGTGGCCTTCTCGACCAGCCAGTCCATGCGTTCGTTGGCCGGAATACCGACCACCAGGTGCAAAGCGCGGTCGGTCTCGCGCTCGATCGGCACATGCGCGCCAACCTGTACCTGGACCGACTGGCGGCCCATCGCGGTGACGGTGGCCGCATACTCGCCACCGACTGGCTCGGCCGACGTGGCGCCGAACAAGGTGATGGCCGCGCCCGGCTGCAGCCGCAAGACCTGGACATGGCGCGCAGCGCCGTCCGGAAGATCCAGCGTCATGCCCGGAGCCAAAGGCTGCGGGCAATAGAAACGGGGGCCTGTGGGCATCAGCTATGGGTCAGGCAGATGCTAGACCCGGCCAAACGCATAACCGCCTTGCTCCTGGAGCCCTTCGACCGCGTCGACCAGCCGCAACAAGGGCCGCAGCTCACGGTAACGGCCGCATGTGGACCGGATATAGGTGATGAAGCGCGGCGTGTCCGCCAGGTATTGCGGCTTGCCGTCGCGCAGTGTCAGGCGGGCAAAGATGCCGGCCACCTTGAGATGGCGCTGCAGGCCCATCCACTCGACCGCCCGGTAGAAATGCCCGAAGTCGTCACCCACCGGAAGTCCGGCAGCCCGCGCCTTTTCCCAGTATCGAACAGTGACATCGAGCACGAACTCCTCGTCCCAGCTGAGAAACGCATCGCGCATCAGGCTGGCGATGTCGTAGGTGATCGGCCCATACACCGCGTCCTGGAAATCCAGCACGCCCAGCCGCCGCTCGGGGCTGGCGCCGGACGTCGCCGGTGTGGCCAGCATCAGGTTGCGGGGCATGAAGTCCCGGTGCACATACACCTGCGGCCAGCTCAGGTTCTCGCGCACGATCAATGCAAAGCTGGACTCCAGTGTCTGCGCCATCTTGGTGTCAGGCGTGATGCCCCGGTGCTGCTGCAGATACCACTGCGGGAACAAGCCCAGCTCGCGCTGCAGCAAGGCTTCGTCGTAAGGCGGCAGGACTTCGGGTTGTGAAGCCTTCTGCCAGGCAATCAACGCGTCCACCGCATCCAGGTACAGACCCAGATTGGCCTGGGGCTGCTCCCGGTCGATGGCCTGCATCATGGTCCGGGGACCGAGGTCGCTGAGCAGCAGGAAACCATGGGCCTGATCCCAGGCCAGCACCTGCGGCACGTTCAGTCCGGCCTGCGCCATCAGCTTCGCCACCCGCACGAATGGCCGGCAATCCTCCTTGTCCGGCGGCGCATCCATGATGATGCGCGAACCGTCAGTGCTGTCCACGCGCAGATAGCGGCGAAAGCTGGCGTCGGCCGAGGCGAGTCGCACGCTGTCGGCGTCAAGGCCCTGCGGCGCCGCAATCGTCGACAACCAGGTATCGAAGGCCTGATGCCGCTGGGCATCGGTCCAAGGGACAGGGCCCCCAGGGGGCTGCAATGGGTCGGCGGATGCGGCAGTATGGCTCATGGATAATCCATTCTACAAACCCGGTTCGAGCGGGACCCGCAACTTTTCCGATTTCCAACCTGATTCCTGCAATGCGCTGTTCGAAGCCTGAACCCGGATGCCACGCCGCAGCTCCGCGCCGCTCGCGACTGGCACTGGATCTGGCCTTGATCGCGGCCGGCACCTGGCTGTCGGCTGCGCCGGCGCTGGCGCAAGGGCAGGCCGCGCAGGCGCCGCTGCAACTCAAGAGTTCGCGCATGCTGAAAGACGCGATCCCGCAGTCTGACCGCGACAGCCAACCCTCATTCATCAGCGGCGATCATCTGCGCTCGCGCACCGACCTGGAAACCGTGCTCGAAGGCCATGCGGAGCTGCGCCGCGGCGACCTGGTGATCCGTGCCGACCGGCTGGAGTATTACCAGCCCGATGACCTGGCCAAGGCCAAGGGCAACGTGCGGATCAATCGGGCCGGCGACGTCTACGAAGGCCCGGAACTCGAACTCAAGGTCGAGTCCTTCGAGGGATTCTTCCGCAACCCGCGTTACCAGTTGCTCAAGAACGAGGGACATGGCGAGGCCGAACGCGTCGACTTCATCGACGAGAAACGCGCCATCATCCGCAACGCCACATTCACCACCTGCAAACGGGACGGACCGGGCTGGATGCCGGACTGGATCATCCGCGCGGCCAGCATCAGCATCGACAACCAGGAAGAGGTGGGGCAGGCAGAAGGCGCGCTGCTCAGCTTCAAGGGGGTGCCGCTGCTGCCGGTTCCGGGATTCACGTTCCCGCTGAGCAACAAGCGCAAGTCGGGTGTCCTGCCACCGACATTTGGCATCGACAGCGTCAACGGCGTCGAGGTATCCGTCCCTTATTACTGGAACATCGCGCCGAATCGCGACGCGACCTTCACGCCTTCCGTGATGACCAAGCGGGGCATCGACCTTGGCGCGCAATTCCGTTATCTGGAGCGGGACTACAGCGGTCAGTTCAGCGGCAATTTCATGCCCGACGACCAATTGCGCGACATGAACCGCTGGGGTTATTCGCTGAGCCACAACGGCACCATCCATACCGGCCTGTCCGCCATCGGCAATGTGGGCATGAACCTGTCGCTGAACCGGGTCAGCGACGACGACTACTGGAGTGACTTCTCCCGGTCCAGCCCCGGGCTGACCCAGCGCCTGCTGGCCAATGATCTCAACCTGTCGTGGGCACGTGGGAATCTGTCGACCGGTTTCCGCATGCTCAAGTGGCAAACGCTGCAGGACGTGGACTCGCCGATCGTGCCGCCGTACGACCGCATGCCGCAGGTGGCGGTGCGATATGCGCGCAGCAACGTCAACGGCTTCGACTTTTCGCTCGGTGCCGATGCCACACGCTTCCAGGCAGACAGCAGCCTGACCGGCCAGGTCAACGGCAGCCGTGCGTTCTCCTTGCTCGAGTTGTCCCACCCCTGGGTCTCGGCGTCGGGTTTCATCACGCCCAAATTGCGGCTGCACGCCACCAACTACCAGTTCAATGGCGCGCTGAGCACCGGCGCGACATCGGCCAGCCGGGTCTTGCCGACTGTGAGCCTGGACAGCGGCCTGGTCTTCGAACGCGACTCGGAGTTCTTCGGTCGCAAATTTCGCCAGACGCTGGAACCGCGCGCCTTCTATGTGCTGACGCCGTACCGCGACCAGAGTGCCCTGCCGAATTACGATTCCGGCCGCAGCGACTTCAACTTTGCCAGCATCTACAGCGAAAACGCGTTTGTCGGCAATGACCGCATCTCGGACAGCAACATGTTGACGCTTGGCGTGTCGACACGGCTGCTCGATGCCCAGACCGGCGCCGAGGCCGCCCGTTTCGGTATCGCCCAGCGCGTGTTGTTCAAGGACCAGAAGGTCGTCCTGCCCGGCGAGACCGCCTTGACCAAAGGACTGAGCGATGTCCTGCTCAGCGCCAGCCTCAACGTCGACCCGCGCTGGTCGTTCGACTCCACGGTTCAATTCGACTGGGATACCCGGCGCACCACACGTTCGACGATCGGTGCACGCTACAGCCCAGGCAACTACCGGGTCGTCAGCGCCGCCTACCGCTATCAAAAAAGCTCGAGCGAACAGATCGACGTCGCATGGCAATGGCCGATCAACGACTTGTGGGGCGACCGCGGCAAAGACCTGGGCGCCGGGCAAGGCCAGGGAACCGGACGCTGGTACTCGGTGGGTCGCATGAATTTCAGCATGCGCGACGGAAAGCTGGTGGATTCGGTGATCGGCTTCGAATACGATGGCGGATGCTGGCTGGGTCGGGTGGTGCTCGACCGCACATCGACCAGCACCTCGAGTGCCAGCAACCGCATCCTGTTGCAGCTGGAGTTCGTCGGCTTCTCCCGACTGGGTTCCAACCCACTGGAAATACTCAAGCAAAGCATCCCGCGCTACCAGTTCCTGCGCGAGACCGTCTCCAGCCCGAGCAGGTTCAGCAACTACGATTGACGATGATGGATCCGACATGACTTCAGGCTTCTTGCGACCGGCGCTGCTTATCCTCCTGGCGATCGGCAGCCTGTCGAGCCAGGCCCAGGGCCTGCGCCTGCCCGGTGGGGCTGCAGCGGCGCCAGCGGCCGCCGGCAATGCCGCGACCGGCCAGCGCGCCTCCGACTACATCGTGGTGGTGGTCAATTCCGAGCCGATCACCAACCAGCAGGTACGCCAGGAAATGCAGCGGCTGGCCCAGTTCCTGTCGCAACAACAACAGCCCATGCCGACAGCGGATGTGCTGGCCGAGCAGGCGCTCGATCGCCTGATCAGCGACCGGACGCAGATCCAGTTGGCGCGCGAGATCGGGATCAAGATCGAAGACTTTGCACTGGACGAGGCGGCCCAGTCGGTGGCGCGGCAGAACCAGGTGGATACCGAAGAGATGTACCGCCGGCTCAGCGCCGAAGGCATCTCGCGCAGCCAGTTCCGCAACAACCTGCGCGATCAGATGCTGCTGTCGCGGGTGCGCGAGCGCGAAGTCGGACAGCGCATCCGGGTTTCCGAACTCGAGATCGACCAGTACCTGATGGAACAGCAGCGCGACAACATGAGTTCCGCGCCGACCGAGGTGAACATCGCGCACATCCTGCTGACCTTGCCCGAGTCGCCGACGCCGGCGCAACTGGCCGCCACCCAGGCCAAGGCGCAGCAGATCATCGAGCGGGTCCGCAAGGGCGAGGATTTTTCGAAGCTGGCGCGCGAGATGTCGCAGGCACCCGATGCCGAGGTCGGCGGAATCTTCGGGTTGCGCCCGGTCGACCGTTATCCGCAACTGTTTGTCGATGCGGTGGCGACGCTAGAGCCCGGCGCGTTGACGACCGTGCGCTCCGGTGCCGGCGTCCATGTCCTGCGCCTGCTCGAAAAGCGTCAGGCCGGCGGACCGGCAACCAGCGTCTCCCAGTCACGGGTCAGCCACATCCTGTTGCGCCCGACGCCGTCGATGGACGAGGCGGCGGCGGTGGCGAAGCTGCGCGAGTTGCGCCAGCGCATTGTGTCCGGGCAAACCAGCTTCGAGGCCGCTGCACGGGAGTTCTCGCAGGACGGCAGCGCGGCGCAAGGCGGTGACCTGGGCTGGAGCGTGCCGGGTCAGTTCGTGCCGGAATTCGAAGCCGCGGTCGACAAGTTGCGACCCGGCGAGATCGCCGAACCGCTGATCTCGCGTTTTGGTGTGCACCTGATCCAGCTGCGCGAGCGCAAGACCACCGAACTGACCGGGCGAGCCCAACGCGAGGCGGTACGCGCCTTGTTGCGCGAAAAGAAATACGACGAGGCCTACCTTTCCTGGAGCCGCGAGCTGCGGGCCCGCGCCTATATCGACATGCGCGAGCCACCGAGCTGATGCGTGACACCATGGCGCGCGCTCCGAAGACCCCGGTCGCCAGGAAAGGCTATGCCACCACGCGCAAGGCGCCCGGCATGATCGGCTCCCACGCGCCGCGCAAGCGCTTCGGCCAGCATTTCCTCAATGATGGCGGCATCATCGCTGCCATTGTCGATGCGATCGCGCCGCGGGCAGGTCAGACCGTGGTGGAGATCGGCCCGGGCCTGGGCGCATTGACGCAACCGCTGGTGGAACGGCTGGGCCATCTGATCGTGGTCGAACTCGATCGCGACCTGGCGGCACGTCTGCGTTTGCGCACCGACCTGACGGTGGTCGAAGCCGATGTGCTCAAGGTCGATTTCACGGCGCTGGCCGACGCCGCGCCGGCTCCGTCGATACGGGTGGTCGGCAACCTGCCCTACAACATCTCCACGCCGATCCTGTTCCATCTGCTGGAGCATGTCGCGCGGGTGCAGGACCAGCACTTCATGCTGCAAAAGGAAGTCGTCGATCGCATGGTTGCCAGCCCGGCCACCGCGGCTTACGGCCGACTGAGCGTGATGCTGCAGTGGCGTTATGCGATGGAAAACGTGCTGCATGTGCCACCGGAGAGTTTCACGCCGCCGCCCCGGGTGGACAGCGCGGTAGTCCGCATGGTGCCGCGCAGTGATGCACCGGTGCTGCATCTGCCGCTGCTGAGCCAGTTGGTCCAGGTCGCATTCAGCCATCGGCGCAAGTTGCTGCGCCATTCGCTGGGCCAGTGGCTGGCCGAGAAAGGATTCGCCGGCCATTTCGACGTGCAGCGGCGCGCCGAGGAAGTAGCGGTACAGGAGTATGTCGCGCTGGCCCAGGCGCTGGACCTGGAGCGCGCATGAAAAAGGCCCGTCCGGGGACGGGCCTGATTCGGTGATTCATCGCCGGCCTGTGCAGACCGGCGCCGGGAAACTGTCAGGCGGTGGCCAGCCAGTATTCCGCGTTGAAAGGACTGCTCATGCGCAGTGCCAGTGGCGACACGTCCAACAACTTGTCGGTCGGCATCCTCTCTCCGGATTCGGTGGTCAGATGGATGCCAGACAACGCTTGACCGCTGTCAGCGTCGCTTTTTGCCTCGTTCGCCCGTTCTGCTTGGCTGGTTTGCGCAGAACGGGCTACAGAAAAGAATAGAAGCATCGGAACGGAATTTTCCGGTCCCCCCAATAGTCGGCTGCATCTCGGAAGATGTCGAGCAGTTGTTCGCGGGCTTCCTTGTCGAACTTGGTGTTCGCCGGAATATGCTCGAGCACGGCGACAAAACCGGGTTGGGGACCCGACTTGTGGACCGGATCGGTCATGTTGTCGTACAAGGCATCGAAGTTCTTGCCGACATGGGCCGGCAAGGTGAACTGCTGCCCGATCATGTCGAGGACATCCTGCTTGGACTGTGCTTCGGCCAGGTTCGCGTACAGGAAATGGTGCCCCAGGGCGCGCGCCGCATCCTGAAGATCCTGCACCCGGAAGGCACGGATCGACTGGACGATGTTGCTGCGCACACCCCGCAATGGAACCTCGGTTTCCTGACGAGTCGGTGGCATATCCACTCCCGTTTCGTTTTCTAGATAAGACATATTCACTTCCAACAAAAATCTATCGCGTGATCATGCGAAAACTCGCATAGTGATCTGCCGTGTAGTAGCAGACATCAGGCTTCCTGGCTTCTCCACCACATACGATGCGCCGCGTACCCCGATGGTTCAGTCCCGGCGTCTTCACGGTGTATTCACGGTAATAACCCCGATGCTTGATCGGAAGCAGGCGCTCACGATTACCAAACACCGTTCCGTCCTTTTCATAAGGAAACGGACCGCCGCGTGCAATCGATTCGTAAACCTGCGCGCCAGGAGCCGGGATCTCTGCAATCGATATCGACGCACCCCAATTTGGTGCGTCGGCCGGTGCCTTGGCACCAACGAGACCCAAGAACAGCGCCGCGGCAATCGTTAAGCCAGTGAGCCCTAACTTAATGCCTCTGACAGACGCCATGCATCCACGCTCCAGAACCAAGGGTTAACCCGCAAATCGCTCGGGACGTAGTGTCGCCTATCCGCCTCGAAATTGCAAGTGCCTGCACAAAAAGTGGGCATCTTGTGCGGCGCAGCAACGCGCTGAAAAGTCAGCGCATGCTTATCTGCAAAGTCTCACCGATTGGCATTCGCGTCGGCCACCGTCAAGGCTGTCATGTTGACGATGCGTCGCACCGTGGTACTCGCCGTCAAAATATGTACCGGACTGGCCGCTCCCAGCAGCACCGGACCGATCGCAATATTGCCGCCGGCCGCGGTCTTGAGCAGGTTGTAGGCAATATTGGCCGAATCGATATTCGGCAGGACCAGCAGATTCGCGTTGCCGGACAAGGTGCTGTTGGGCATCAGGCGTGCACGCGCCGCGCCATCGAGCGCGATGTCGCCGTGCATCTCGCCGTCGACCTCCAGCCAGGGCGCCTGCTGGCGCAGCAGCGCCAGCGTCTGGCGCATCTTGACCGCCGTCGGCTGGTTGCTGCTGCCGAAATTGGAGTGTGACAGCAGGGCCACCTTGGGTTTCAGGCCAAAACGCACCATTTCCTCGGCGGCCATCGCGGTGATCTCGCACAACTCTGCCGGACTCGGGTCGTAGTTGACATGGGTATCGACCAGGAACACGAAGCGATCGGGCAACATCAGGCCGTTCATGCAGGCATAAACCGGCACGTCCTGCGGCGTTCCCGGGCTGCCGCCAGCGCGCTTGCCGATCACCTGGTCGATGTAATGCAGGTGCATGGTCGTGGTACCCCAGGTGCCACAGATCAAGCCGTCGACGTCGCCCTTGTGCAGCAACATCGCGCCGATCAGCGTCAGGCGCCGGCGCATCTCGATCTTGGCCGTCTGCTGGGTCGTGCCATTGCGCTCGGTCATCCGGTGGTAGGTCTGCCAGAAATCGCGGTAGCGCGCGTCATGCTCGACATTGACGACGTCGTAGTCGAGCTCTTCGCGCAGGCGCAGCCCGAACTTCTCGATGCGCTGCGCGATGATCGCGGGACGGCCGATCAGCGTCGGGCGCGCCAGGCCCTCGTCGACGACGATCTGGCAGGCCCGCAGCACGCGCTCTTCCTCGCCCTCGCTGTAGGCGACCCGCTTGCGTGTCGCGCTCTTGGCCGCGGCGAAGATCGGCCGCATCGTGTTGCCGGAGGCATAGACGAAACTCTGCAGCCGATCGCGATAGGCCTGCATATCCTCGATCGGGCGCAATGCCACGCCGCTGTCGACCGCCGCCTGCGCCACCGCCGGCGCGATCTTCATCATCAGCCGCGGATCGAAGGGCTTGGGGATCAGATACTCCGGCCCAAATGCCAGTTGCTGGCCGGCATAGGCTGCCGCCACCACCTCGCTCTGCTCCGCCTGTGCCAGCTCGGCGATCGCGCGCACCGCCGCGATCTCCATCTCGTCGGTGATCGTCGACGCGCCGGCGTCGAGTGCACCGCGGAAAATATACGGAAAACACAGGACGTTGTTGACCTGGTTCGGGTAGTCGGTACGCCCGGTGGCCATGATCGCGTCGTCACGCACCTGCTTGACGTCTTCCGGCGTGATCTCGGGGTTCGGGTTGGCCAGCGCAAAGATCAGCGGCTTGGCCGCCATCTTGCGCACCATGTCCTGCTTGAGGACCCCGCCGGCGGACAAGCCCAGGAACACATCCGCGCCTTCGATGATCTCGGCCAGCGTACGGGCCGCCGTCGGACGGGCGAACGCGCGCTTGTCGTCATCCATCAGTTCGGTGCGGCCTTCGTAGACGACACCGGCCAGGTCGGTGACATAGATGTTCTCGCGCGGCACACCCAGCTTGAGCAACAGGTTCAGACAGGCCAGCGCCGCGGCGCCGGCGCCGGACGTGACCAGCTTGATATTCTTCAGGTCCTTGCCCACCACCTTCATGCCATTGAGCAGCGCCGCACCGACGACGATCGCCGTGCCATGCTGGTCGTCGTGGAAGAC
>JBFJZP010000030.1:0-11185 GCA_041622095.1 Burkholderiaceae bacterium
CCATTGCGCGGGCCGTCCCGCCCCCGCTTCACGCCATTATGCGCAGACAGGAGGCTGGCAGGCTTCACGATCGCGGCTGACCCGCGCCACCCGGCCGCCATCCCGGGCTACAGATCAAGCACCAGTTCCCCGCCCTCCTGCCTGGCGCGCGAACAGCACAGGATGATCTTGTGTTCGCGCTCCTTGCGCCCGAGCACAAAGTCGCGGTGTTCGACTTCGCCGGATGCGCCTGCGTCATAAGACGTCGCGCATACGCCGCACAAGCCGTCGCTGCACTTGGTGTCGACCTTGACACCCGCCTGTGCCAGCACGTCGGTGGCGCTGCGGTCGGCCGGTATGTCGAACCTGCGGCCGGACCTGGCCAGGCGAAGCGTGAACGCGTGGTTGACCCATCCGTCGGCCTCCGGCACGCTGAAGTACTCGCGGTGCATCGCATCCTCGGGCCAGCCCCGCGCCAGCGCCGCCTCGAACACGCCGTCCATGTAACGCGGTGCGCCGCAGGTGTAGACATGCATGCCGGCCGAGTAGAGCGGCGTCAAGGCCTGCAGGTCCGCACGGGCACCCTCGTCCTTGAAGTGGTAATGGACCTTGTCCTTCCACGGCGCCTGCGCCAGGTCATGCAGGAAACCTGCCGTCTTGCGGCTGGCCGCGCTGTAGTGCAATGCAAATGGCTTGCCCAGTGCATGCAGCCGGTGCGCCATCGCGATCATCGGCGTGACGCCGATGCCGCCGGCGAACAGCAGGCTCATCGACGCATCCTCGTACAGCGGGAAGTGGTTTGTCGGCTTGGTGATGAACACGTGGCGGCCTTCACGGAAGGCACGGTGCATCAGCGCCGAGCCGCCCCGGCCTTCGGGCTCGCGCAAAACCCCCAGAACGTACTTGCTGCGATCGGCCGGATCGCCCGCCAGACTGTACTGGCGCTGGTATTCCGGCGCGATGACGATGTCGACATGCGCGCCGGCCTCGAACGGCGGCAATGCGCTCCCATCGACAGAGGCGAACTCGTATTTCGCCACGTCGGCCGCCATCTCCTCGCGCCGGCGCAGCACGACCGGGAACACCGGTGGCTCACCCTGCGGCATGGTGAACCGGGGCACCAGTCCCTCGGTGTCGCCGGCGGCGATGCGCGCCGTGTGCTGCGCCGGCGTGAGCCTGGACTTGTAGCGCTCGATGCCCTCCTCGCGGTTGGCGATGAAGGTCACCGGATACGGTGGCGGCATCCGGTCCGCGGGATAGACCGCCAGGCTCTGCTCCTCGTACTTGAGCTTGAGTTCTTTCTGCAGGCCGCGCTGGTTGACCTGGGCCGCACGCACATAGCGTCCGCTCTTGCGATCGAGTTCGACGTCCCACCACCACTTCTTGACCGGGTTGATCGAGCCGTTGTCCAGCGTGTCGTCGAGTTCGGCCAGCCAGCGCGCGCTTTGCGGCAGCTTCATCGCCAGCCAGCGGAATCCGCTCTCGGCAAACAAACCTTCCAGGTTCCACGGGCAGGTCTTCATGCAGCGCCCGCACATCGCGCCGGCCGCATTGGTGATGCGGTAACGCGTGCATTTCTCGGCGTCGCTTTTCCAGATCTCGTAGCCGTTGTACATCAGCTTGGGGCCGGCGCTGATCGCACCCGACGGGCACTCGCGCGCGCACTTGTTGCAGTTCTGGCAGAAGGTCTGCAAGCCGAAGTCGATCGGCTTGTCATAGGCCATCGGCAGGTTGGTGGTCACCGTGCCGCTCTTCAGGCGCGGGCCCAGGTAGGGGTTGAGGATGACCTCGCCGATGCGGCTGACCTCGCCCAGGCCGGACAGCAGCAGCAGCGGCGGCTGCAACACGTCGCCGTCGAGCACCGAATGCACCCGGGCCGAATATCCCAGGCGGCGGATCTGCTCGCCGATGATGCCCCCCAGCATCGAGAAACGCAGATAGGCGCGCATGCTTTGCGCCACACCGATCCAGTCGTCGCCGCTGGCCCCTTCCATGGTCTCGTGGCCCTGGTCGAGCAACAGGTTGACGCCGTTCGCATGGTAGGCCGGCATCACGTTGCCGCCGGCATCGTGCGAGTAATACGCCCACTGCGGCACCTGGCACAGGCCGACCGCGTCCACCCCCATGTAATACGACGCCGCCTTGAGGTTGTCGGCATTGCGTTTCGGATCATGCGTGCTGGCCGCCACCGGCCCGCGCGCTTCACCGAACTGCAGCAGCAACAAGGCACCCAGGGCGCGCCGGGCACAGGCACCGATCGGGCTCTTGAGCACATAGTGCCCCCCCTTGGCGGCATCCTGCACCGCCTTGCCAAGGTCGCCGAACAAGGAACGTGCAAAGAAGTCGGCGCGCTTCGGGAAACGCGGCACACGGTCATGGTCGATGAAGGTGGTCGGGTCGTCGACCCGCTTGAGTTTTTCGAACGGATACGCGCCCTGGCGGAACTCGCGGTCCTTGAACGCCTCGCGGTTGAACGCGTTCTTCAGCGTGCCCTTGCCCAGCCACCAGGCCGGGCCATGCGACTGCCACTTCTGCTGCTGCGCGGCCGGCGCCAGCGGACGATCCGGCGCCATCGCAAACGTCGTGCTGACCGCTGCCAGGCCATAACGCTTGCCGACATAGGGATTCGATCCGTCCGCTTCGGCCAGGCCGCAGGCCACCGCCAGCTTGCCCAGATCCAGGTCGGAGCAGGTGGCGCTGTGTGCGCGTGCCTCATGGCCGAGCAGGCGCAGGTAGCTCGACAGCAACACCGCGGTCTGCGCCGACAACACGGCCGCGCGCTGGGCCTGGGTGCCGACGATCCAGTCGCAACCGGGCTCGCCCGGCGTCGGGTCGCGCGGGTATTCGACCAGGATGGCGATGGCATGGCCATGGTGATCGATCGGCCCATGCACGGTGCGCGCCGAGTCCATCACGTCGGCCAGGATCATGTCCATGCCGGCGGCAAAACTCTTGGGCTGGCTTTGCGCCAGTTCCTCGCCGATGACTTGCACCATCGGATTGCGGATCGGCTCGGCCAGGAGCGCTGCAGCAGGCAAGGCGCACATGCCCATCATGCTGGCGTCGAAGTAGTAGCCGGCGGCCTTGAGGTGCTCGCTGCGCTGTTGCGGGTCCTGCGGGACTTCGCCCGGCTGCGGGTTGACGCTGCCATCGCGCACCAGGTCGAACATGCCGATAAAACGTGCCATCGCGTGGTTCAGCGACTCCGGATCCGGGTCGTCGAAGGACAAGGCCTGCATCGCCGGGATCGACGCGAGATCGGGCATGTCGTCGCTGCGCGTCAGGCGCTCCAGCGGGTAGGGGCCGAGGTGGACCGGGCGGTCGCGGTAGGAGAACAATCGCATGGGAACCTTGTCGTGCAGTCGATCAGGACGACCGCGCAGCCCTGGCGGGTGCGCGCGTGCTGCGGGCCGGTTGCGGGCTGCGCTTGCGCGCGCGTGCCGCCGGCGCGGGCTCCGGCGGCGACGGCGGCTTGCGCCGCACCTGCTCGCAATGCCGCACCAGCAGGTCGACCAGCACCGCGCGTTGCCCGGCACACAATTGCACCGGAGGCTGGAACATCTCCTGCACCCCCATGCCGCGCAAGGCCGAGAAGACCAGGTTGGCAAGACTCTCGCTCTGCGCGTTGCCAGCCAGCTCGGGAAAGGCCTTCAGGAAACCGCTGGCCATACGCACGCGCAGGGCCTCGCGCTCGATCGCCATATGGTGCAGCAGGTCGGGGTCGGTACGGCAGGCCATGAAGATGCTCCACATCGTCACGTAGTTCGGCCGCCCGTAGGTCAGGTTCCAGGCGGCGGTGATCGCGTCCTGCGCACGTTGTCGCAACGGCAAGGCCGGATCGGGCCAGACCGCCATCTGTCCGCCCAGGTCATCGGAATGCACCAGTTCGGAGGTCGCGCGCAGGATCAGCGCCTTCTTGTTCGCAAAATGGTGTTGCAGCGCACCCTGGGTGACACCGGCCGCCTTCGCGATTTCGGCGCTCGACGCACTCTCCAGGCCACGCTCGGCGATGACGCGGATCGTCGCCGCGATCAAATCCTGCTGCGTGGCCTGGCTGCGTTCCGCATGGCTGCGCCGCGGGGTCGGGCGGGTATGCGCGGCAACAGGTCGGGCTTCGGTCGCCATGGGGTCTCCTGGTACGGGAACGGTTCGGCGCTGATGGCGTAGGGCGAGCCCGCAATGGCTCGCCATATCCCTGCGACTCCTCCCATTTACATTGTAGGCACAATGTAAATCTCGGTACCCGGTGTCGCGCCACGGCGGGTCGGCACCACACTGCGCGACAATTGACCATCCTCTTTCCGGCGGCATCGACAAACGCCACGAACACCCATGCCCGACATCACTTTCATCCTGGCCGACGGAACCGAACACGGCCTGGAAGCACCGGCAGGCATCAGCCTGATGCAGGTTGCCAGCGGCGCCGGTATTGCCGGCATCCTGGCCGACTGCGGCGGCCAGGCCCGGTGCGCGACCTGCCATGTCTATGTCGACCCGGCCTGGGTCGATCGTCTGCCCGCGGCGCAAGCGATCGAGTTGGCCATGCTGGACTGCACCGCAGCCGAACGCCAACCCGACAGCCGGCTGTCCTGCCAGATCTCCGTCACCGAGGACCTGCAAGGGCTGGTGGTGCGTTTGCCGCCATTCCAGCAATAGCGGCTCGCCCGGCCCGCGCCGGGACCCGCGTCACATGAAGTGCTGCACCGCGTGCGCCAGCCGCGCGAAGTTCGCCGCGACCTCTTCCTCCTGCACCGCACCGTATCCCAGCAGCAGTCCCTTGGCCGGAGCCGGTTGCTGCATGTGATACAGCGACAAGGGTCGTGCCATGACCTTGCTGCGTGCAATCCGTTCGACCACCGCCTGGTCGTCGAGCTGCGCCGGCAGGCCCAGCACCAGATGCAGGCCGGCGTCGCCGCCAACCACCGGCAGTTGATCGCCGAAGTGGTGACGGATCGCTGCGATCAAGGCGTCATGGCGTGCACCGTAGACGCCGCGCATGCGCCGGATATGGCTGGCGTAATGGCCTTCGGCCATGAACCGCGCCAATACCAGCTGCTGCGGCGTCTGGCCCTCGCGGTACAACTCGTTGAGCGCGCGGGTGAATCCGGCCACCAGGTCGGGCGGCAGCACCAGGTAGGCCAGGCGCAAGGCGGGAAACAAGGTCTTGGAGAAGGTCCCCAGGTAGATCACCCGGCCATGGGTGTCCAGCCCCTGCAAGGCCGGCAACGGACGCGCCCCATAGCGGAACTCGCTGTCGTAGTCATCCTCCACCACCCACACGCCCTGTACCGCGGCATAGTCCAGCAACTGCTGGCGCCGGCCATGGCTCATGACCGCGCCGGTCGGATACTGGTGCGACGGTGACACGAACATCGCCTTGGGCGGCGTACGCCACTGCCGTGGCCCGGGCGCCATGCCCTCGGCATCGACCGGCACTGGCACCAGCTTCAGACCCATGGCACGGAACACGCTGCGGGCACCCCAGTAACCCGGATCCTCCAGCCAGAAGCTGTCCCCCGGATCGGCCAGCAATTGCGCCACCAGGTGCAGCGACTGCTGGGTACCGCTGGTGATGACGATCTGCTCCGCGCTGCAGACCACACCCCGCGTGCCCTGCAGGTATTCGGCCAGCGCCTGGCGCAGCGTCGGGTCGCCGGCTCCGGTGGCGTAACTGAGTTGCTGCGGCGTCGCCGCGCGCCACATGCGCGCCTGCAGGCGACTCCATACCGCGGACGGAAACAGCCGGACCTCCGGTACCCCCGGCGTGAACGCACCCCATTGCAACTGCGCCGCACCGGCCGCATGGACCAGCTGGCCGCCACGACGCGACAAGGTCGCGCGACCCGGCATCGTGCCGCCATCAGCCAATGGCTCCGGTGGACGCGCCAGCCGAGGGCCTATGTCGGCAACAAACGTGCCGCGCCCGACCCCGGCCTGCACATATCCCTCGAGCGCGAGCTGCTCATAGACATGGACCACGGTGTTGCGCGCGATACCCAGTGCCTTGGCCAATTGGCGCGTCGGCGGCAGACGACTGCCGGCCGCCAGCACGGCCTCGCGGATGCCGGCCTGCAGGATCGTGTAGAGCTGGCGATGGTTGAATTCCGGGCTGCCGCGGTCGAACTGGCGCAACACGAAGTCCGGCAGCGCAGCTTGTCGTCCCGGCGTCTGAGGCGGTGTTTCCAGCATGAATTGGTTCTACCAGTTAGTCTTGATTGGTTCCCATGATAGGGCCAATGCACTCCTATACTGGTTGTCTCATCAGCTTTTGCAGCCCGCGTCGGGCTGTTGCGAGGAAACCATGAACACCCACAACAAAACCGAATCCGCCCATGTCGCCGCTGCCGGCAAGTCATCCAACGCCCAGATCGATGCGCGGCGCGTGGCCGCGACGCCGCGTGGCGTCGGCATCGGTTTCCCGATCTACGCCGAACGCGCCCTGAATTCCGAACTGTGGGATGTCGAAGGCCGGCGCTACATTGACTTCGGCTCGGGTATTGCAGTGCTCAACACCGGCCACCGGCATCCGAAGATCGTTGCTGCCATTGCCGGGCAACTCGAGCGCTTCACGCACACCGCCTACCAGGTGGTGCCGTACGAGAGCACGGTCGAACTGGCGGAAAAGATCAATGGGCTGACACCGGGCACCCATGCCAAGAAGACCGCGTTTTTCACCACCGGCGCCGAAGCCGTGGAAAACGCCATCAAGATTGCACGCGCCGCCACCAAGCGCCCCGGCGTCATCGCACTGGGCGGCGGCTTCCACGGCCGCACGATGATGGGCCTGGCACTGACCGGCAAGGTTGCGCCCTACAAGGCCGGCTTCGGCCCGTTCCCGGCCAGCGTCTACCACGTGCCGATGCCGGTGGCGCTGCATGGGGTGTCGGTCAACGATTCGCTCAAGGCGATCACGCAGTTGTTCAAGGCCGATATCGAGCCGGAGCAGGTGGCGGCGATCATCGTCGAGCCGATCCAGGGTGAAGGCGGCTTCTATGTCGTACCCAAGGAATTCATGGTGGCGCTGCGCAAGCTCTGCGACCAGCACGGCATCGTGTTGATTGCGGACGAGATCCAGACCGGCTTTGCCCGCACCGGCAAGATGTTCGCGATGGAGCATTATGGGGTCGTGCCCGACATCATGACGCTGGCCAAGAGCCTGGCCGGCGGCATGCCCTTGTCGGCGGTGTGTGGCCGCGCCGAGATCATGGACGCGCCGGCACCGGGCGGGCTGGGCGGAACCTATGCAGCCAACCCGCTGGCCGTGGCCTCGGCACTGGCGGTGCTGGACGTGATCGCCGACGAGAAGCTTTGCGCCCGGGCCGAAAAAGTCGGCAAGAAGCTGACCACCCACCTGACGAACCTGCGTGCCAAGGTTCCGGCCATCAGCGATGTGCGCGGACTGGGCTGCATGGTAGCGGTCGAGTTCGCCAAGGCCGACGGCACGCCCGACCCCGATTTCACCAAGCAGGTGCAAAAACGCGCCCAGGACGCCGGCCTGCTGCTGCTGACCTGCGGCGTGTACGGCAACGTGATCCGTTTCCTGTTCCCGCTGACGATCGAGGACGCGGTGCTGGACGAAGGTCTGGCGATCCTCGACCAGGCCATGGGCGCCTGAACACGCCCGCCGATTCATCCACCCCAGTTTCCTTTTTCGGACCGATATATGCTCCAACTGAAAGACCCCTCCCTGTTCAAGCAGCAGGCTTATGTAGCCGGCCAATGGATTGACGCCGACGACGGAAAAACCGTCACCGTGAACAACCCGGCCAATGGCGAAAAACTCGGCACCATCCCGATGTGTGGCGACGCCGAGACCGCGCGCGCGATCACTGCCGCCGACAAGGCACAGAAAGCCTGGCGCGACGTGTCGGCCAAGGAACGCGCCGCGGTGTTGCGCCGGCTCAACGACCTGATGCTGGCCAACACCGACGACCTGGCGCTGATCATGACCTCCGAGCAGGGCAAGCCGCTGGCCGAGGCCAAGGGCGAAATCGCTTATGCGGCATCGTTCATCGAGTGGTTCGCCGACGAGGCGCGCCGCACCTATGGCGACACGATTCCGGCGCCGATGGGCGACCGGCGCATCCTGGCCATCAAGCAACCGGTGGGCACGACGGCGGCGATCACGCCATGGAATTTCCCCACCGCGATGCTGACGCGCAAGGCCGGCCCGGCACTGGCCGCCGGCTGCTCGATGGTCGTCAAGCCGGCCACGCAGACACCGTTTTCGGCGCTGGCCTTTGCCGAACTGGCGGAGCGCGCCGGCGTGCCCAAGGGCTTGTTGTCGGTGCTGACCGGCTCGGCCAGCAAGATCGGCGGCGAGATGACGCGCAACCCCTTGGTGCGCAAGCTCACCTTCACCGGCTCGACCGAGGTCGGCCGCATGCTGATGCGCCAGAGCGCCGATACGATCAAGAAGATCTCGCTCGAACTCGGCGGCAACGCACCGTTCATCGTGTTCGACGACGCCGACATCGATGCCGCGGTAGAAGGCGCGATGATCTCCAAGTACCGCAACACCGGCCAGACCTGCGTCTGCGCCAACCGCATCTATGTGCAAAAAGGCGTGCTCGAGGCCTTCACCACCAAACTGGTGGCCAAGGTCAACGGCCTGAAGGTCGGCTCCGGCGTGGACGCCGGCGTGACCCAGGGTCCGCTGATCGACGACAAGGCGGTGACCAAGATCGAGGAGCATATTGCCGACGCCAAAGCCAAGGGTGGCAAGGTGCTGGTCGGCGGCAAGCGCCATGCGCTCGGCGGCCTGTTCTTCGAACCGACCGTGATCGGCGGCGCCACGTCGGACATGTTGTTCGCCAAGGAAGAGACCTTCGGCCCGCTGGCCCCGGTGTTCGCCTTCGATACCGAGGAAGAAGTTCTGGCACTGGCCAACGACAGCGAGTTCGGCCTGGCCGCATATTTCTACAGCCGCGACATCGGCCGTGTGATGCGCGTGGCCGAACGGCTGGAGTCGGGCATGGTCGGAGTCAACACCGGACTGATCTCTACTGCCGAGGCACCGTTCGGTGGCGTCAAGCAGTCGGGTCTGGGTCGCGAGGGCTCGAAATACGGCCTCGACGAGTTCCAGGAGATCAAGTACATCTGCCTGGCGGGACTGGACAAGTGACGATCACGACATCAGGCGCAAGCCAATTTCCTGTGCCGGTGCCCACCACCGCCCAGGTCGCCAACTCGGGCTTGTTCGGCATCGCGGCGGTGCAGATGCATGTGACGGCGTTCACCGACAACGTGGATCGGATGGGCATCTACATGCGCCATATCCGCAGTCGCTTCCCGTGGGTGCGCATGGTGATGTTCTCGGAGGACGCTCCCCTGGGCCCGCACCACGAGGCAGAGCCCTTGCCAGGACCCACCGAGCATCGTCTGTGCGCGCTGGCCCGGGAGACCGGCCTGTGGCTGATCTCGGGATCCCTGTTCGAACGGGCGACCGGGCCCGAGGGCGACGATGTGGTCTACAACACCTGTTCGGTGATCAACCCGAATGGCGAGGTGATACGTCGCTATCGCAAGATGTTTCCGTTTCGGCCCTACGAGCGCGACGTCAAGGCCGGCACCGAGTTCTGCATCTTCGACGTCGAAGGAGCGGGCCGTTTTGGCGTCTCGATCTGTTACGACAAGTGGTTTCCGGAAACCACGCGCACGCTGGTTGCGATGGGCGCCGAAGTGATTCTGCATCCGAACTATACGGACACGATCGACCGCGACGTGGAGCTGAGCATCACGCGTGCATCGGCAGCCACCAACCAGGTCTACTTTTTCGACATCAACGGCTCCGGCGACGGAGGCGTCGGCCGCTCCATCATCGTCGACCCGTCCGGCTATGTGCTGCACCAGGCGGCGGCCGGGGCCGAGATCATGCCGATCGAGGTCGATTTCCACAAGCTGCGGCGCGAACGCGAACGCGGTCTGCGCAGCAACCTGGGGCAGCCGCTCAAGAGCTTTCGCGACCGCAAAGTGGACTTCGGTGTCTATCAGCGCGAAAGCGGCGTCGACGCCTACCTCCATACACTGGGCCCGCTGACCAAACCGATCGACTGAACCTTCCCCCTGCTCCAGCAGACCCATCCTCGCCAGGCCACACAGATGGCCATCACGCATAACGGAGACAAGCATGGCAACCAAGAAAAAACCCAAGCCCGCGGCCAGCGGCAAATCCCTGAGTCGGCACCGCAGCGTCTGGGAGATGCGCTCCGACGGCTGGATCGCACTGGTGGACGATCTGGGCCGGCTGTCCAACATGAACCGCGACGAACCCGAGTGGGATCCTTGCCGGGAGCGCGTGCGCGCCATTGTCGAGACGCTGGCGCCGATCGAGAGCTACTGGGCCTTTCCCGGAGGAAGGATCTTTGGCGAAATGGCGACCTGGATCGAGCGCAACGAGATGGCGCGCGCCCATCAGTTTGCCCGGCGCGTCCATCGCATGCTGGCCGGCCAGACCTATCGCCACCACACCGCGGCCCTGGACGATGGCAGCGAAGGACCGTCGCAGATCGAAAACGACACCGAACGCCAGGCGCAACTGTCGCGCCCATACTTCGAAGTGCTGATCGTCGACGAGATGACGGCCAGCGAGGAAGACGCCTTGCGCCGGCGGGTACAGCGCAAGCGCAACCCCGACGACGACTTCGTCTTCGACATCGTCGTCGTGCCCAGCTTCGAGGACGCGCTGATCGCCACGCTGGTCAACTTCAACCTGCAGGCGGTCGTGATCCGCCATGGTTTTCCGTTCCGCTCGGTGTACCACAACGATTCACTGCGCCGATTTCTCGACAGCATGGACGAGACCATCGAGTTGATGCCCGAGTCCGAGCGCGGCCCGCTGCTGGGACAGCAGATCGCGCAATTGCGTCCCGAGCTCGACCTGTACCTGGTGACCGACGTCAATGTCGAGGAAATTGCCGCGCGCGCCGGCGAGATCTTCAAGCGCATCTTCTTCCGCGAAGAGGATCACGTCGAGTTGTACGTCTCGATCATGAAAGGCGTGGGCGAGCGTTTCAGGACACCGTTCTTCAACGCGCTGCGCGAATACGCCAAGCAACCCACCGGGGTGTTCCACGCGCTGCCGCTGGCGCGTGGCAAGTCGATCATGAACTCGAACTGGATCGGCGACCTGATGCAGTTCTATGGCTCCAACCTGTTCATGGCCGAAACATCTGCCACCTCCGGTGGACTCGATTCGCTGCTGGAC
>JBFJZP010000031.1:0-11149 GCA_041622095.1 Burkholderiaceae bacterium
CACACGGCCCGCGACCCGGATAACGGGGTCAAAGCGGTGTCGACGACGAGGTCGCCGCCCTGCATTCTAAAATGCGCGCTGGTTCACGCCTGGCGCGTGTGTTTGACCCTCAAGGATTGCTGTGACTTTTGTTGTTGAAAACTGGTGGTTGTTGCTGGTGGCGTTGGCCTCCGGCACGATGTTGTTCATGCCCGCGTTGCGAGGCGCCACGGCCACCGGCGTGAGCCCGTCGACCGCGGTACAGATGATCAACCGCGAGAAGGCGGTGGTCATCGATGTGTGCGAAGCAGAGGAGTTTGCAGCCGGCCATCTGGGCAGTGCGAAGAACATCCCGCTGGGCCAGCTCGAGGAAAAGCTGCCCACGGCTGTGAAGAACAAGGCGCTGCCGCTGATCCTGGTCTGCCAGAGCGGAGCCCGATCCGGCCGCGCGGTCGCGATAGCCAAGAAACTCGGCTACGAGCGGGTGCAGAACCTGACCGGCGGCCTGGCTGCGTGGCGTACCGCCAGCCTGCCCATCGAGAAGTCCTGATTGCCGCGGCGGTGCTTGCCGCCGCCCGGATATCCCTGATCCCTTTAGTTGCGAGACCCGTTTCATGCAGACCGTCAAGATGTATTCCACCGCCGTGTGCCCGTATTGCGTTCGCGCCAAGCAGTTGCTGCGCGAACGGGGTGTCGAGCAGATCGATGAGATCCGGGTCGATCTGGACCATGGCGAACGGGGCCGCATGATGGAACTCACCGGCCGGCGCACCGTGCCGCAGATCTTCATCGGGCAGACCCATGTCGGCGGTTGCGACGACCTGGTGGCGCTCGACCAGAGCGGCGGCCTGGTTCCCCTGCTCGCCGGGGCCTGAGCCTTTGGCTCGGCGACGCACCTGAGATAATTCCACCGTCGCGCCGGGTCGGTGGCCGGACATACCGTTCACCGCCGAGTACCGGGTCGCATCCTCCAACCTGAAAGAGATTCCATGGCCGAAGAAAACACCCCCACCTTCCAGATTCAGCGCGTCTACCTCAAGGAGTCGTCGCTGGAGCAGCCGAATTCCCCGGCCATCCTGCTCGAGCAGGCCCAGCCTTCGGTCGACATCCAACTCGGTGTCGAAGCCAACAACGCGGCCGACGGCGTCTACGAGATCTGCGTCACCGCCACGGTCCATACCAAGCTGCAGGAGCGCACGGTATTCCTGGTCGAGGTCAAGCAGGCCGGCATCTTCGAGATCCGCAACATCGACCAGGAGCAGATGAGCCAGATCATGGGCATCGCCTGTCCGCAGATCGTCTACCCGTATCTGCGCGCCAACGTGGCCGACCTGATCCAGCGCAGCGGCTTCCCGCCGGTTCATCTGTCCGAGATCAACTTCCAGGCGATGTACGAGCAGCAACGTGCGCAGCAGGCTGAGGCGGCTGCGGGCGGCGCGGCGACCCAGTAATCGCCCCGCAACACGCGGGCAATCCGGTCGCCATGCATATTGCCATCATCGGGGCCGGTGCCTGGGGTACGGCATTGGCGGTCAGCGCGGCAGGCCAGGCGCAGACAAGCCATGTGGTGAGCCTGTGGGCGCGTGATGCCGCGCAGTTGCAGGCGATGCAGCGCGACGCGGTCAATCACCGCTATCTGCCCGGCATCGCGCTGCCGGCGTCGCTGGCGTTGCGCCAGTGGCCGGCGCAGCTTGTCGTCGATGCGCCGCTGCCGCCCGAGCTGGCTTCGGCCGATCTGGTGGTGGTCGCCAGCCCGATGGCGGCGCTGCGCGGCATGCTCGCGTTATTGCGCGCGCTGCCGTCTCCGGTGGTCTGGTTGTGCAAGGGTTTCGAGCAGGCTCGCCATCTCCCCGGCGATCCGGCGGGGGCTGCGGTGGGGCTGATGGCGCACGAGATCCAGGCCCAGGTTGCGCCAGCGCTGCATGCCGGGGTGCTCAGCGGTCCGAGTTTCGCGCAGGAGGTGGCCCAGGGGCGGCCGGCGGCGCTGGTGGCGGCCAGCCTGGATGCCGGCGTGCGCAGCGCGCTGGTGGACGCCTTTCACGGGCCGATGCTGCGGGTGTATGCCAGCGACGACCTGGTCGGGGTCGAGGTCGGCGGCGCGGTGAAGAACGTGCTGGCGATCGCCACTGGCCTGTGCGACGGCCTGCAGCTGGGCCTGAACGCCCGCGCGGCGTTGATCACCCGCGGGCTGCATGAAATGATGCGTTTCGGCGTGGCGCTCGGCGCCAGAGCCGAGACCTTCATGGGCTTGAGCGGGCTCGGCGACCTGGTCCTGACCGCCACCGGCGACCTGTCGCGCAACCGGCGTGTCGGCCTGGCGCTGGCCAGCGGGCAGACGCTGGCCCAGGCGGTGCAGTCGCTCGGGCATGTGGCCGAAGGCGTGTACTGCGCACGCACCGTGGTGCAGCGGGCGGCGTCGCTGGGCGTGGAGATGCCGATTGTCGAAGCGGTCGATGCCTTGCTCGATGGGCGCATGGATCCGCAGCAGGCGGTGGCCGCGTTGATGGCGCGCGAGGCCAAGGACGAGATCTGACCGGTGAGGCAACAACCGCAGGCGCCAAGGGCTCAACTGGTCTCGGTGTCGACGTCGGCGTGTGCGGTGCTGTAGGCCAGCCGCACATAGATCGGTGCAAAGGATTCGGCCTGCGTGATGTCGATCAGGTTCTCCTTGGCCAGTTCGAGCAGGGCGATGAAGGTCACCACCAGCACCTGCGAGCCCTGGTTCGGGTCGAACAAATGCTCGAATTCGACGAAGCGCCGACCCTGCAGCTGACGCAGGACAACCCCCATGTATTCGCGTACCGACAGCTGTTCGCGCGAGATATGGTGATGTTGCACCAGCCTGGCGCGGCGCAGAATGTCGCGCCAGGCTAGCTGCAGGTCGGCCAAATCGACATCCGGGAAGCGCGGCTGCAGCGATTGCTCGACCCGGATCTGCACCCGCAGGAAATCGCGGCCCAGCACCGGCATCGTGTTGAGCGCGGCCGCCGCGAGCTTGATGCGCTCGTATTCGAGCAGGCGGCGTACCAGTTCGGCCCGCGGGTCCTCCGCCTCCTCGCCTTCTGCCACCTTGCGCGGCGGCAGCAACATGCGTGACTTGATCTCGATCAGCATCGCCGCCATCAGCAGGTATTCGGCGGCCAGTTCCAGGTTGCGCCCACGGATCTCGTCCACATAGGCCAGGTACTGGCGCGTCACCCCGGCCATCGGGATGTCGAGGATGTTGAAGTTCTGCTTGCGGATCAGGTACAGCAGCAGGTCCAGCGGACCCTCGAACGCTTCCAGGAAGATCTCGAGGGCGTCGGGCGGGATGTACAGGTCCTGCGGGATGGCGAACAGGGGTTCGCCATACAGGCGTGCCAGCGCGACCTGGTCGACGACATCGGGCATTTCGCCCAGATGATCGGATTCGGTCGTCCGCGAGGTCGCCATGGGCATGGCCTTAGCCTGGCCGCATCATGCGGCTATTTCGGGTCCGTCTGGTAAACGTAGGGCTTTTGCGGCACCTCGGCCTGGCGATATGAGCGCCAGGCCATGCGGTCCAGCAGCTTGTCCCACAACAGTTCCCGCCCCTGGCGCTGCTGCGCCTCGAGCTCGGGCTTCTCGGCCTTGAGCCGCTGAATGAACTGGGTGGTGTCGGACTCGTAATCCGGGCGGCGAAATATGGACATAGACTTGGACCCTCGAAGGCGCGAATTTTACAGGGACGGACATGAGCGGGTCGACATGGCGGTGGGTGGCGGGTTGCATCATGTTGTTGCTGGCGGCCTGCGACCTGCGCAATATCCGTGAACTGGAAGAGGGTTTCTCGACCGAGGCCGACGTGCGCGCGCGTTTCGGCGAACCCGAAAACATCTGGGACGCACCCGGTGGCGGCCGCACGCTGGAGTACAACCGCCAGCCGTCCGGTCACCAGAACTACATGATCACCATCGGCCCGGATGGCAGGATGAGTGCCTTGCGCCAGGTCCTGACGCCGACGAATTTTGCCAAGGTCGTTCCCGGCATGATGATGGAGGAGGTGCGCCGCATGCTGGGCAAGCCGATGCGCGTCACCCGCTTCGAGCTCAAGCGCGAATCCCATTACGACTGGCGCTACCATGACGGCCCGAATGCCGGCGATGCCCGCATCTTCACCGTGGTGTTCGATTCCGACCTGCGTGTCTTGTCCACTGGCTCGACCGCCGACCCCGAGCAGACTCGCAGCGAACGCCGCTGACGGCCGGCGCTTGGCCGGTACCGGGCGGGTGTTCGACCTGCGCTTGAAAGGTGCCTGGCGGCACCAATGTTCGTGGCGCAACCCGATCCATTACGATCGAGCCTGTGTTGCGCCGCCTGGCGCCGGTTCTGCCGTGCCCGGTGGACCGCCGCCCGGGGGCCAGCGCATGATCGACCATGGCCTGTATCTGCAATCCAACCCATCCCGTCTCTGGCACCCCGGCATGCCGGCGCGCGGTCGCGGCTGCGTGTCGATTGCCGGCCGCTGCCGCCTGGGGCGCCTGACATGCCGCGCACGCCCGGCCATCTGTCGCTGGCCGCCTGGCTGCTGCTGGTGTCGCTCGGCCATGTCGCGATCGTGGCGGTGGGCGGCTGGGCCTGGAGCGAACCGGTGCCCTGGATGGTGGTGCTCGGATTGGCCGGCCTGGCCGGCAACCTGGCCATGGCCTGGATCGTGCGCGGCATGGCCAGCCGGCAGGGCCGCCAGCAGGTCGACTCGGCCGAGAGCCAGCGACTGGCGCAGGAACTGGACCTGGCGAGTCGGCGCCTGCGCGCCAGCGAAACCCGCTTGCGCGAGGTGATCGACGCGGTGCCGGCCGGCGTGGCGGTCTACGACAACCAGGACCGCCTGCTGATCTACAACCAGGAAGTTGCGCGCCAGTATCCATACAACAGCGGTGACGACGTGATCGGCCAATCCTACGAGAACCTGATGCGGCAGGCGCTGGCACAGGGTCGGGTGGCCGAGGCGGTCGGCCAGGAAGAGCAGTGGCTGGCCTTGCGCCTGGCCGGCCGCGGCGCCTCGCAGACGCCGTTGCTGCGCCACACCGACGACGGCCAATGGGTGCATTCCTACGAGATCCGCACGCCGTCGGGTTATCTGGTGATGTCGCGGCTGGACATGACGCCGATGGTCGAGAAGGGGCTGGCGCTGGAGCGCGCCAACGAGCAGTTGCTGCGGCTCTCCACGACCGATGGCCTGACCGGCATCGCCAACCGGCGCCTGTTCGATCAGATGTTGCAGACCGAATGGCAACGCTGCGCGCGCAATCGCAGCAGGCTGGCGCTGCTGATGATCGACATCGACCATTTCAAGCGCTACAACGACCAATACGGGCACCAGACCGGCGACGAGTGCCTGCGCCAGGTGGCCCGGATCCTGGTCAACTGTGCCAAACGCTCTGGCGAACTGGTGGCGCGTTATGGCGGCGAGGAGTTCGTGATCCTGCTGCCCGCCACCGACGCCGAGGACGCGATGGCGGTGGCCCGGCGCTGCATCCAGGATCTGGCCGCTGCACGGATCCCGCATGCCGACTCGCCGGTGTCGCCCTGGCTCAGCATCAGCATCGGCGTGGCCAGCATGTCGGCCACGCCGGGCGAGACTCGCGCAACCCTGGTGATGCAGGCCGACAGCGCGATGTACTGTGCCAAGAAGTCCGGCCGAGCCCGGGCCGAGTTTTACGACCCGGAAATGGTCAGCGCACTCGCATCCCGACCTGCGCCCCTGTGAACGGCTCGAGCACGTAGATACCTGGCGTGGTTTTCTCGTCCGCATGGCTGGCGGCCAGCACCATGCCTTCGCTGACGCCGAACTTCATCTTGCGCGGCGCCAGGTTGGCCACCATCACCGTCATCTTTCCGATCAACTGTTCGGGCCGGTAGGCGCTGGCGATGCCGGAAAACACATTGCGGGTGCGGCCCTCGCCGGCATCCAGCGTCAGGCGCAGCAGCTTGGTCGAGCCCTCGACCGCCTCGCAGCCGACGATCTTCACGATGCGCAGGTCGATCTTGGCGAAATCGTCGATGCCGATGGTGTCGGCAATCGCCTCGCCACCCGGCACCACCGGCGCAATGACCGGAGCCGGGGGCGGCTCGAACAAGGCATCGAGCTGCTTGACGTCGACCCGTTGCATCAGGTGCTGGTAGGTGGCAATGGCATGGCCCTCGCCCAGCGGCTGGTCCGCATCCGACCAGTGTGCGCAGCCGGCCTTGAGGAACAGCTCGACCTGCTGCGACAGCGCCGGCAACACCGGCGTCAGGTAGACGGTCAGGACCCGGAACGCATCGAGCGTCGCGCTGCAGACATCATGCAAGGTCTGCATGTGACCGGCTGCGGCCTGGGGTTCGGCCGTGGCCTTCTTCGACAGGCCCCAGGGTTGTTGCTCGTTCCAGTAGCCGTTGACCACGTCGGCCAGCCGCATCACCTCGATCACCGCCTGCAGGTAGTTGCGGTCTTCATAACGCTGCTGCAATGCGGCCGACGATGCACGCACCTGTGCCACCAGCTGCGCATGCACGCCGTCTGGTGCGCGGGTCGACGGGTCGGTCAGCTTGCCGTCGAAATGCTTGTGCACGAAACCTGCGGCCCGGCTGGCGATGTTGACGAACTTGCCGATCAGGTCGGAATTCACCCGCAACATGAAGTCTTCGGCATTGAAGTCGATGTCTTCGTTGCGGCCGTTGAGTTTGGCCGCCAGGTAGTAACGCAGCCACTCCGGGTTCATGTCCAGGCTCAGGTACTTGAGTGGATCGAGCCCGGTGCCACGGCTCTTGCTCATCTTCTCGCCGTTGTTCACCGTCAGGAATCCGTGCACGAAGATGTTGTCCGGCGTCTTGCGGCCGCTGAAATGCAGCGTCGCCGGCCAGAACAAGGTGTGGAAGGTGACGATGTCCTTGCCGATGAAGTGGTACTGCTCCAGCGCCGGGTCGGCCATGTAGGCGTCGAAGTCCTGTCCGCGCTTGTCCAGCAGGTTTTTCAGCGACGCCAGGTACCCGATCGGCGCATCCAGCCAGACATAGAAGTATTTGCCCGGAGCATCCGGTATCTCGATGCCGAAATACGGCGCGTCGCGGCTGATGTCCCAGTCGCCCAGGCCTTCGCTGGTGCTGCCGTCCGGGTTCTTGCGCACGCTAAACCATTCCTTGACCTTGTTCGCCACCTCCGGCTGCAGCCGCCCGTCCTGCGTCCAGCGCTGCAGGAATTCCACGCAACGCGGGTCCGACAGCTTGAAGAAGAAGTGCTCGGACTGCTTGAGCACCGGTGTCGCGCCGGACAGCGCCGAATACGGCTCGATCAGGTCGGTCGGTGCATAAACCGCGCCGCAGACCTCGCAGTTGTCGCCATACTGGTCTTTCGCGTGGCAACGCGGGCACTCGCCCTTGATGAAACGATCCGGCAGGAACATGTTCTTCTCCGGGTCGAAGAACTGCTCGATGGTGCGGGTCTCGATCAGCGAGCCGTCGGCGCGGTCGCGCAGGTCGCGATATATCTGTTGCGCCAACGCATGGTTCTCCGGCGCGTCGGTCGAATGCCAGTTGTCGAAGGCGATGTGAAAGCCGTCCAGATACGGCTTGCGGCCGGCGGCGATGTCGGCCACGAACTGCTGCGGCGTCTTGCCCGCCTTCTCCGCCGCGATCATGATCGGCGCGCCATGGGCGTCGTCCGCGCAGACGAAGTTCACCTGGTTGCCCTGCATGCGCTGGTGCCGCACCCAGATGTCGGCCTGGATGTATTCCATGATGTGGCCGATATGGAACTTCCCGTTGGCGTAGGGCAGGGCGGTGGTAACAAATAATTGGCGGGGCATCGGGAGTCAATCGGGGGAGGGGCGGGGCCGCAGCTTGCGGCGGAAGCGGCCGATTTTAGTCGGCCGCGCCCGCCGGCGATCGTGTCAACGCAGGCGCAGGGGGTCGCGCCGGCGCTCGACAAAACCGGCGTCCGCGCCGGATGCCGGAGCGGCGCAAGGGTCGGTCCAGCCGAAGAAACGGCAGATCTGCGCCCGCTGGCGCTGCGCGTCGGCCCGGCCCAGCGCCATCAGCTCGCGGGTGTAGTTCGATTCGAACAGCAGATAGCTGGCCAGCGCCGCGCCCTGGAAGTCGGTCTTGTCGGCGGTCACCCCGACGCCGCCGAGCAAGGCGCGTACCGGCCGCGGCAGGTCGCCGATATGTTGCGCCGCGATCGCGTCGATCCGTTGCGACGGAGAAATCAGCAACAGGTCGATCGGGCGCAGTTCGCTCTGGCCGCGCGCCTGTGGCGGCACCAGCCCGATCGTGTGGTTGATGCGGCGCACCCGCTCGACATCGACCGCCAGCGCATCGAGGAAGATGTTGGACAAGGCGTGGCCGGCAATCTGGGCCAGCGTGGGGTATTTCGGCGGCGGCGCCAGGCGCCGGTCGACTTTGGGTTCGTGCATGCGGCCGGCGCCGATCACCAGGATGCGCTCGGAACCCAGGTGGATGGCCGCTGCCACCGGTGCCGACTGGCGCATCGTGCCGTCGCCGAAATATTCCGGGCTGCCGTTGACCATCAGCGACTTGGCCGGAAACACGAACGGAATCGCCGAGGACGCCAGCAGATGCTGGTAGGTGATGGTTTCGCGCACGCCGAAACGTTGCGACCGGCTCCAGGCCGGGATTTCCGGTTCGCCGTCGAAGAACGTGGTGTGTTCGCCGGAGGTGTAGCTCGACGCGGTGACAGCCAGTGCATGCAGGTGGCCTTGCGCGATGCACTGCTGCACCTGTTCCAGGGGAATCGTCGCCTGCAGCAGATCGAGCAGCGGGGTGTTGTCGAGCAGCGATCGTGGTTTGAGCTTGCGCCAGCGCGCCAGCACCCAACCCACCGACATCAGCGTGAGCCAGCTCGCGCCGGTGCGCAACACGCCGATCGAGTCGGCACGGTAGACCTGGCCGGCACGGAAGTTGTGCCAGACCTCGACCAGCCGGCGCACCGCCGCGTCGAAATCCTCGGCGCCGCAGGCCAGCGCCGCGGCATTGATCGCGCCGGCCGAGGTGCCGGTGATGATCGGGAACGGGTTGGCCTGCTGGCGGGCGGAGCACGCCAGTCGGATGTCGGCAACCGCCTCCAGAACCCCGACCTGGTAGGCGGCACGGGCGCCGCCGCCGGTCAGCAGCAATCCGGTTTTCTGGCGCGTGGGGCCTGGTGGGTTCATGGGCGGATTATGGATTGACCCTAAGTTCCGGGGCAGTCCTCGACCTTCGCTAGACTACCGGGCTCGGCAAAACAACCATTTGGAGCTACGTATGGCGATCACGGAACAGGTTTTGATGGACGCGCTCAGGACCGTCGTCGACCCCAACACCGGGCAGGACTTCGTTTCTTCGCGCGCAGTCAGGAACCTGACCATCTCGGACGGCGACGTGGCTTTCGACGTCGAAATCGGGTATCCGTGCAAGAGCCAGATACCCGGCTTTCGCAAGGCCCTGGTCGGCGCAGCCAAGACGGTCAGCGGCGTCGACAACGTGTCGGTGAACATCCGCATGAAGATCATTCCGCATGCGGTGCAGCGCGGCGTGCAACTGATGCCCAACGTGAAGAACATCATTGCGGTGGCCTCGGGCAAGGGTGGCGTCGGCAAGAGCACGACCGCCGCCAACCTGGCGCTTGCGCTGTCCGCCGAAGGCGCGTCGGTCGGCATCCTGGACGCCGACATCTACGGCCCGAGCGTTCCGATGATGCTGGGCATCTCGGGCAAGCCGGAGTCGGACGACGGCAAGACCATGGACCCGCTGGAGAACTACGGGCTGCAGGTCATGTCGATCGGTTTTCTGGTGGCGCAGGACGAGGCGATGATCTGGCGCGGCCCGATGGCCACCCAGGCGCTGGAGCAACTGCTGCGCCAGACCAACTGGCGCGACCTGGACTACCTGATCGTCGACATGCCGCCGGGCACCGGCGACATCCAGCTGACGCTGAGCCAGCGGGTGCCGATGACCGGCGCGGTGATCGTGACCACACCGCAGGACATCGCGTTGCTCGACGCCAAGAAAGGCATCAAGATGTTCCAGAAGGTCGGCGTGCCGATCCTGGGCATCGTCGAGAACATGGCGGTGCATGTGTGCAGCCAGTGTGGCCATGCCGAACACATCTTCGGCGCCGATGGTGGCAAGAAGATGGCGGCTGAATACGAGATGGACTACCTGGGGGCCTTGCCGCTGGACATGCAGATCCGCTTGCAGGCCGACAGCGGCCAGCCGACGGTGGTGGCCGACCCCGACGGCGAGGTGGCCGGCATCTACAAGGCGGTGGCGCGCCAGGTGGCGGTGTCGATCGCCGCCAAGAACAAGGACTTCTCGTCCAGGTTCCCGTCGATCAAGATTTCGAAAGACACCTGAGACCGGGGGCCGGAGCCCCCGAGGGCCTGGCCTGCCTGCCGCCACCATGAACCTGCTGGGCTCGCTCAAATACCTGGTCGCACTCGACGAGCACAAGCATTTCGGCCGGGCGGCGCAGGCCTGCCACATCACCCAGCCGGCCTTGTCCAATGCGCTGCGCGCGATGGAGAAGGAGTTCGGTTGTGCCATCGTGCTGCGTGGCCGTACGTATGTCGGACTGACCCCGGAGGGGCAACGCGTGCTGGACGGCGCGCGGCGCATGCTGCATGAGCGCGAGTTGCTGCGCCAGGACCTGGACAGCGGGCGCGACAATCCGCGTGGCGCGCTGCGCATTGGCGTGATCCCGTCGGCGATGCCGATCGCCGCACGGTTTGCGGCGCGCCTGCAGGCCGGCTGCCCGGGTATCACGCCGGTGGTGTTGTCGCTGAGTTCGCAGGAAATCGAATCCGGGCTCGACGGATTGTCGCTGGACCTGGGCCTGGGCTATACCGATCGGCTGGCTCAAGCCGGTCCGCGCTTGCGGGTGTTGCCGCAATATACCGAGCACTATTTCCTGGTGCGGCGCAGCGCCAGCCCCGGCGGCGACCAGCTGCAGTTCGGCGCCCCGATCCCCTGGGTGCAGGCCGCCGACATGGCCTTGTGCCTGCTGACACCGGACATGCACAACCGCACCCTGGTCGACAGCGCCTTCGCCACTGTCGGCAAGACCGTGCAAGCGGCGATCGAAACCAATTCGATCGTGACGCTGGCGCTCAGCGTTGTCGCCGGCGAGGTCTGCAGCGTGATGCCGGGCGCGCTGGTCGGTGCGTTTCGCAACTAC
>JBFJZP010000032.1:0-10905 GCA_041622095.1 Burkholderiaceae bacterium
CCTCGGGCCAGCGCCGGTCGTTGCAGATCAGCATGCCGGCCACGCCACCCCAGGCAGGCCAGGCGCCGAAGCCGAGGTCACCGACCTCGAAGCAGCGTTTCTCCAGGTTCTGGAACGGCGTGTCCGGTCGGTGGTCGGCATGCCCCGGCAGGTGGATCTTGCGGTACTTGCCGATGATGCGACCGTCGCTGGCGACCAGGATCGAACTGTTGAACCGGCGTTTGACGCCGTTGCTGCTGTCCAGCTCGCAATAACCGAGGTGGAATCCGATCCCCAGGCGCCGTGCCTCCTCGAACAGCGGCATCGTGGCCGGACTCGGCATCTCGCGCTCGAACCAGCTGTCGATCTCGTCTTGGTCCTCGATCCACCAATGCGGGAAAAACGCGGTCAGGCAAGCTTCCGGGAAGGCCACCACCTGTGCGCCCATGCCGGCGGCCTGGCGCATCAGCTCGACCATGCGCCGCACCACCGCTGCACGTGTTTCGTCGCGGGCGACCGGGCCCATCTGGGCGGCGGCGAGCGTGATGATGCGGGACATGGGGGTGGGGCGTGGATGGATGGCGGCGCCAGGATCGTGTCTGGCCGGAAGTATGGCCATGGGGTCCTGCAGGGTCAATCGGCACTTTCCCTCGTGCGGTGCGTCCGTCGCATGCGGTACAAGCGTCGATACCGGGCCTCAATGTCCCTGTGCCAGCCGTGTGGCCAGCGCGTCGCCGACGAACTGCATGAATGCCCGGACGCGGGCGGTCTTGCGCAGGTCGGGATGGGTCAACATCCAGACCGGTGCGGCCAGCTCCGCAATCGGGTCGGACACCGCCACCAGTTCGGGGTGGCTTTCCTGCATGAAGGTCGGCAATACGCCCACACCGATGCCGGTGCGCAGCATCGCCGCCTTGGCGTTGAAGATGTCGACGCGCAGGCGGACATTGGAGCGGGCCAGGTGTTCGCGCATCCAGCGGTCGTAGACCCTGCCGGAGGCGTCGCGTTCGAACGCCACCCAGGGGGCATCCCGCGTGAGTTCGTCGATCGGCGTCACGGTTTGCGGCAGGCCGGGCGCGCCGCGCAAGGCATAGACCCGGCACTGGGTCATGCCGAGGTCGCGCCCCACCAGGTATTCCGCCACATGGGCGGACAGGCGCAGCGCCACATCCGCCTCGCGCCGCCAGCGGTTCTGCGTCGGCGTGACGGATTGACTCGACAGGTCGACCAGCACCGCGTTTTCGACCATCTCGACCTCGATGCCGGGATAGGCCCGTGCGAAGTCGGCCAGCGCCTGCGGCAGCAGATGGTCCATCAAGACGAAGGCGGTGGTCACCCGCAACGGCCCGGTCAGTTCAAGGTCGCGCCCGAGCACCTGCCGTTCCACCTCGTCGGCCCGTGTCGCCATGTGGCGCGCCTGCTCCAGCAGAACCAGACCAGCCTCGGTAGGTTGGTAACCACTTCGCTGGCGATCGAACAAGCGCGTACCGAGTTGTGCCTCGAGTGCCTCCAGCCGGCGTAATACCGTGGTGTGGTTGACGCCCAGTGCCCGCGCGGCGCCGGCAATCGAACCGGCAATGCCGACCGCCAATGCATGGCGCAGGTTGTCCCAATCGAGGCTAGACATGGTGAGTTTGCAAATTTGCAGGTTAGAACTGCAGATTACCAGGTTGTGTGCGCCATCGGAATTTAATAAAGTAGTTCACATCCGTACTAACCCTAGGTTTGGGGGTTCGGATTCACCACCGGGAGCTACCATGACCACTTTGACCCACCCCCAGGGAATTCGCATTTCCACCACGCCGCGCCGGCCCTCGCAGGTGCGTGCCGGCGCGTCAGGCCGGGCAGTGTCGCAGCCGGGCTGGCTCGAGCGCCTGGCCGCCTGGGCGGACCAGCAACCGTCCCACCGTCGCCTCGGCAGCTGGATGCGTTTTCGCTGATTCGACCTTGGACCGGCCGCGCCGGCGGCCGCTTGTATTGCCGCCGCTCAGCAGTCGGTGGCCAGATGCGCGACGCAGTCGCCGCGCTCGACACGGCCGAAATGGCGCTGGCAGACCACCATGCCGGAGCGGCGGAATTGACAGGGTTCGGGCGCGCGCGCCGGGTTGTCGATGAAATGGATCATGCCGGCCAGGTCCCCTTCGCGGACCTCGGCGCCCAGGTCGACCAGCGGTTCGAGCAGGCCGGACTCCCGCGCATACACATAGTGCTCGCGGCTCGATACCTCCATCAGCCGGGTGCCGCGCGGGGGCTCGACCTTGACCGGCGGCTTGGCCATCACACCCGAGAAATGCAGGAAGTTGCGCACGCCGCGTTCGAGCATGGCCAGGCTGGCCCGGTTCACATCTCCTCCCCCTCCGAATTCACCACCCAGCGACACCAGGCCGCGCCGGGCAGCTGCCGCGCCAGCCAGCCGGCCTTCCGGGTTGTAGGCCCAGATCAGGCTGAGCGGGGCGTCGAAGGCGCGTAATGCCGCCATCGCGGCGGTATCCAGCGCGGCTTCGCCGCTCTTGCGCATCGAGCAGAACGGCACGTACTTCAGCGAAGATCCACCGGAATGCAGGTCGTGGTGGTAGTCGGCCAGTGGGTACAACACGCTGTCGATGTAGTGCGCGATCGCCCAGGTGGGGGTGCCGTGCGGGTCGCCGGGAAAGGCGCGGTTCAGGTTGCCCTGGTCGATCGGCGACACCCGTGCACCTGCCATCGCCGCGGGAAGGTTGGCGGCCGGCAGGACGATGACGCGTCCCCGGATCTGGTTCGGTTCGAGTTCGCGGATCAGCTTGGCCAACGTGATCTGCCCTTCGTATTCGTCACCATGGTTGCCGGCCATCAGGAAAACCGTCGGCCCATCGCCATTGCGGATGACCGCGATCGGGATCGCGATGGCGCCATATGCCGAGCGGGTGACGGAATGCGGCAGGTGCAGCCAGTCGACCTGCTTGCCCTGCGCGTCGTAGTCGATGTCGGTGAAGATCATGCTGGGCTGGTTCATGCAGGCTCCTTGTGTTGGACGGGACGGGGATGAGATCGCTTCTTGCGCCGGTCGCTTGCTGCGGCGTCGGGTTCAGGTCCACCAGCGGCCGTCGAGCACCAGACCCCGCGCCTTGAACGCGATGTTGCTGTGGATCACCTCGCCCAGTACATCGGTGTAGTCGGTGGGTGCGGTCACCACCTCGAAGATGCTGGCCTCGCCGACGCCGCCGGGCTTGAGCGTGCCGAGCTCCGGGCGCCGGATCGCCCGCGCGGCATTCACCGTCGCGCAGGCTACCACCTCGCGCAGGCCCATGCCCAGCACATGGAACTTGGCCAGCGTCTGCAGCAGGTCGAAGGCCGGGCCGTTGATCGACAACACATGCACGTCGGACGAGATCACGTCGGGCAGGAAGCCGGCTTCGAGCATCGCGCGACAGGTGCCGAAACCGCAGGAACCGCCACCGTGGCCGATGTCGAAGATCACCCCGCGCTCGCGCGCGGCCAGCACTTCCGGGCGCACACCACCACCAGGCAGGGACGGTGCGTTCGGAAACGGCCGGAAGCAGTGCGTCAGGATGTCGTCCTTGCGCAGCCGCGACATCACGTCCAGCCGCGACGGCGGCGGGTGGTCCAGGTGCGCCATCAAGGGCAGGCCGAGTTCCTCGGCCACTTCCAGCGCCATGTCCATCGGCGCAATGCCGATGCTGCCGCTGGCGCCACGACCGACGCGCACCTTGACGCCGACGATCAGGTCCAGGTTCTCGCGTGCCACGCGCAGGCACTCGCGCATGTCGAGCAGGCGCACGTCTTCGCATTCACCGACCATCACCGTGCCGGAGAACGCGAAAATGCCGGCGAACGACAGGTTGATCAGCGGCAGGATACGCACCGGCAGCGCCGGTTCGATCACGTGTTTGCGAAACCCCGGGAAGTTGGCCGGCCCGGCGGTGCCGGCGTCGACGAAGGTGGCGGTCGCGCTGGTGCGGGCCAACTGCACCGCGTCGACGCCGATCGCGGTTCCGCCCCAGTAGACATGGGTATGCAGGTCGATCAGCCCGGGTGTCACGATCGTGCCCTTGAGTTCGCGCACCTCGGTGTTGGCGCCGGCTGGCAACTGGTCGCCGATTTCCGCGACCTTGCCACCGGCAAAGGCGACGTCGGTCACGCGGTCGATGTCTTGCGACGGGTCGATCACGCGCGCGCCGCGCAGGATCAGGTCATGGGGGGTCTGGGTCATGATGTGGACAGGTCGTGGCAGGCCGCCAGCAGGCGTCGCACCACTGTGGTGTCGTCGTCTTCGCGTACGGTCATCGGGTTGAGGGTCAGGATGCCGGCGTCCATCCGGCCTTCGCCGAGGTGGACCGGCGGATCGCCGTGTTGCAGCGCACGGTTCAGCGCCGCTGCCTGGTCGTCGGCCATCTGCAGTTCCAGCGTCGGCACCGGTGTGCTGGTATCGAGCCGGGCGCGCAGCACCGGGCTGGCGGTTTTCAGGGCGTCGGCGATGGCCTGCAGCCGCGCGCGCAGCCGGCTTGCGTGCGCCGCGTCGTCGCGCGCCAGGAAACGCTCCAGCGCCACCAGCAGGCCGGCGATTTCTTCCTTGCCGACCTTGAAGCCACGGCCGATGCCGTGATGCGGTATGCCGCGCAGCGCGGCGCGATCGATCAGCGGCGAGGCGGACCAGGTCTGCGGATGCACGTCCATGTCCATCATCTGCACCAGCGCCGAGCCGATCAGCTCGCGTCGGCCGGCCAGGATGCCGCTGGCTTGCGGACCCCCGATGGCCTTGCCGCCGCTGAACAGCACCAGGTCGGCGCCGGCGTCGATGAAGCGGCGCAGGTTCTCGCGCGGTGGCAATTGCGCCGCCGCGTCGACGATTACCGGCAGTCTGTGCGCATGCGCGGTGGCCAGCACCATTGGCAGGTCGTTCATCGATGCGGCATTGGCGGCGAAGACGAAGGCCACGGTCTGCGGATTGACTGCGGCCTCGATCTCCCAGGCCTCCAGGCCGCGGATGCCGGCGCCGGTGCCGCGATCGTTGTGACCGATGTCGACGATATGGCCGCCGGCGACACGGATCGCATGGTCGTAGCTGTTGCGCTGGGTGCGCGCCATCAGCACCTGGTTCGGCATGCCGCTCGTATCGGGCAATGCGGACATGCGTGCGACGTCCCAGCGTGCCAGGCAGGCTGCGGTAGCCAGCGTCAACGCAGCCGATGCGCCGCAGGTGACGATGCCGGCCTGGGCGCCGGTGGCCTGCGCAATACGCGCGCTGGCCGCGGTCTGCATCTCTGCGATATCGACGCTGTGGCCGGCGGCTTCGCGCATCGCGTCGAGCACCTCGGGCGCCATCAGGCTGCCGCCCAGGCGGGTCAGCGTGCCGGCGGCGTTGATGCGCCGTGTCACACCGAGTCGCCGGTGTATGTCCATCACGCGCTCTGGGCGGCTGCCGCCAGCGTCTCGGGTGTGCGCAGGTGGCAGGCCACCACATGTCCTGGCGCGATCTGCTGCAGCGGCGGATCGTCGACCTTGCAGCGCGCCTCGGCATAGGGGCAACGGGTGTGGAAATGGCACCCGGACGGCGGGTTCATCGGGCTGGGCACATCGCCTTCGATGACCAGGCGCTGGCGCTTGGCCTTCGGATCGGCGATCGGCGCGGCGGCCATCAACGCCTCGGTGTAGGGGTGTAGCGGCTTGCCGAAGATGCGGTCGCGGGTCGACAACTCGACGATGCGCCCGAGGTACATCACCGCGATCCGGTGCCCGATATGTTCGACCACCGCCAGGTCGTGCGAGACGAACAGGTAGGCCAGGCCGAATTCATCCTGCAGGTCCATCATCAGGTTCAGCACCTGGGCCTGCACCGAGACGTCCAGCGCGGAGACCGGTTCGTCGGCGACGATCAGCCGCGGGTTCAGCGCCAGTGCGCGCGCGATGCCCAGCCGCTGGCGCTGGCCACCGGAGAATTCGAACGGGTAACGTGCCATCGCATCGGCGCGCAGGCCCACTTTTTCGAGCAGGTCGGCAATCTGCTTCTCGCCTTCGCTGCCGCGTTTGGCCAAGCCGTAGTTTTCCAGCGGTTCGGCGATGATCTGGCCCACGCGCATGCGCGGGTTCAGCGAGGAATACGGGTCCTGGAACACCATCTGCACCTCGCGACGGTGTTCGCGCATGCCTTCGTCGTCTAGTTGTGTGACCTCGGTGTCGCCGAGCCAGATCCGGCCGGCGGTCGGCTCCTGCAGCCGCAATACCGTCTTGCCGACGGTGGACTTGCCGCAACCCGATTCGCCGACCAGGCACAGGGTCTCGCCGGCCTGGATTGCAAACGAAATGCCATCGACCGCCTTGACATGGCCGGCCACTGTCTGCAACACGCCGCGGTGCACCGGGAAATATTTCTTCAGTCCTTCGACGCGCAACACCGTGTTGCGCACCGTTTCGCCCGCAGCGCCGCCACTGCCTTTTGCTGCGTCCAGCGTGCTCATGACTGCAACACCTTGTCGATCTCCCAGCAGGCGGCCAGGTGGGCACCCACCGGCGCCGGCCCCTCGATGACCCGGGCGGTCGTGCCGGCGCTGTATTGCAGCAGCGGCGGTGCCTGTTCCCGGCAGCGCGCCTGCGCGAAACTGCACCGCGGCGCGAACGCACAACCCTGGAACGCCGGCTGGCCCGGCACGTTCTCGCGCAACGACGGCACGATGCCGGGGATCTCGCTCAGGCGTCGCGTGCGCGCGCCTTGGCGTCCGCGCGGGATGGAGGCCATCAGGCCGCGGGTATAGGGGTGGACCGGGCGTTCGAACAAGGCGTCGACCGTGGCCTCCTCGACCTTGCGCCCGGCATACATCACGACCACCCGGTGCGCGGTCTCGGCAATCACGCCCAGGTCGTGCGTGATCAGCATGATGGAAGCGCCGACCCGGCCGTTGAGCTCGACCATCAGCTTGAGGATCTGCGCCTGGATGGTCACGTCGAGCGCGGTCGTCGGTTCGTCGGCGATCAGCAGCTTGGGGTTGCAGGACAAGGCCATCGCAATCATCACCCGCTGGCGCATGCCGCCGGAGAACTGGTGCGGATAGTCGCCCACGCGCCGCTCCGGGTCCGGGATGCGCACCAGCTTGAGCATTTCGACCGCACGCGCCATCGCCGCCTTCTTCGACAGGCCCTGGTGGATCTGCACCGCTTCGGCGATCTGGTCGCCGATGCTGTGCACCGGGTTGAGCGAGGTCATCGGCTCCTGGAACACCATCGCGATCTGGTTGCCGCGGATCTTGCGCATCTCGGCGTCGCTCAGGTGGGCCAGGTCCTTGCCTTCGAACTTCACCGAGCCCTGCACGATGCGCCCGGCCTTGGGCGGGATCAGCCGCATCACCGACAAGGCGGTGACCGACTTGCCGCAGCCGCTTTCGCCGACGATGCCCAGCACCTCGCCTTCGCGCACGCTCAGCGACAGACCTTCGATCGCGCGCACGACACCGTCGCGGGTGAAGAAGCGCGTGTGCATGTCGTCGATCGTCAATACGGGTACGTCGGCCATCAGATGCCCCGCGAGATACGTGGATCGAGCCGGTCGCGCAGACCGTCGCCGAGCAGGTTGACCGCCAGCACCACCAGCGCCAGGCAGATGCCCGGCGCGAAGATGGTCCACGGCGCGATCTGCAGGTACAGCCGGTTGCCGGCGATCATGTTGCCCCAGGTCGGGATCTCGGGCGGCGTGCCGGCGCCCAGGAAACTCAGGCCGGCCTCGGTCAGGATGGCCGAGGCGCAGATGTAGGTCGACTGCACGATCAGCGGCGCGACGGTGCTCGGCAGGATGTGGCGGCGCAGCAGCTTGGCCAGGCGCGTGCCGTTCGAACGCGCGGCCTCGACGTAGGGCAGGTCGCGCACCGCCAGTACGACCGAACGCACCAGCCGCGTGACACGCGGGATCTCGGGAATCGCGATCGCGATGATCACCACCGTCACGCTCGAACCGAGCAAGGCGACGAGGGCGATCGCGAGCAGGATCGAGGGAATCGCCATGATGCCGTCCATGATGCGCATGACGACTGCGTCGATGGCGCGGAAATAACCGGCCAGCAGGCCGATGACCGACCCGGCGAAGACAGCGATGACCGCCACCGTCAGACCGACGATCAGCGAGATCCGCGCGCCGTAGACCATGCGCGCGAAGATGTCGCGCCCCAGGCTGTCGGAGCCGAGCCAGAACTGCGCCGAGGGCGGCTTGAGCCGATCGATCGGCGACAACGCGATCGGGTCGCGTGCGATCCACGGCGCCAGCAGCGCGGCCAGCGTGATGACGATCAGCAGCAGACTGCCGACGATGATGGTGGGGTGGCGCCGGATGAAGTCGGCGGCGTCGGAGCGCGGGGGGGCGGCGATCGTGGGGTCCATCAGCTGTAGCGGATCCGCGGATCGAAGAAGCAGTAGGAGATGTCGATCGCCAGGTTGATCAGCACATAGACGCCGGCGAAGACGATCATCGTGCCCTGGATGATCGGGTAGTCGCGCCGGGCGATCGCGTCGACGACGAGGCGGCCGATGCCCGGGATATTGAACACGCTCTCGGTGATGACCACGCCGGAGATCAGCAGCGCGATGCCGATGCCGATGACGGTGATGATCGGCACCGCGGCGTTCTTCAGCGCGTGGCGCAGCAGCATCGGCACCGTCGACACACCCTTGGCGCTGGCGGTACGGATGTAGTCCTCGGCCAGCACTTCGAGCATGCTGGCGCGCGTGATGCGCGCGATCAGCGCGACATACGCCAGGCCGAGCGCGAACGACGGCAGTACCAGGTGGCTGAGCCAGACGCCGAAACCCTCGGCCAGCGGTTTGTAGCCTTGCACCGGCAACAGGCGCCATTGCAGCGACACGTAATAGACCATGATGTAGCCGACGACGAATACCGGCACCGAAAACCCGGTGACCGCCAGGCCCATCACCGCCCGGTCGAGCAGGGAGCCGGCCTTCCAGGCGGCCAGCACGCCGAGCGTCACCGCGATGGTGACGGCCACGATCAGTGTCGTGATCGCCAGCGAGACCGTCGGGCCCATGCGTTGCTCGATCAGCGTGGTCACCGGGATGCCGGAGAACATCGACACGCCGAGATCGCCCTTGAGCGTGGCCCAGCCCCAGGTGGTGAACTGTTCGAGCAAGGGCCGGTCCAGGCCGAGGTTGGCGCGGATCTTGGCGATGTTTTCAGCCGTCGCGTTGTCGCCGGCGATGATGGCCGCCGGGTCGCCGGGTGCGAGGTGCAGCAGGGAGAAGACAAATATCCCCACCACCAGCATGACGGGGATGACGCCGAACAGCCGGCGAATGATGTAGGAAAGCATCAGGTAGGCGGGAGTGGATGTGACGGACGCGGAATCGTCGCGCCGGACTCAGCCCGGCTCCGGCAAGCATCCGTCGGGATGTGTGCCGGACCTGTGGCAGCAGTCAACGGCCGCAAACTGGGCAATCACATCGACTCAGGCGTACCGCTCCACGTTCCACCATGGGATGACCTCGGGCACCGGCAGGATGCCGCGCAGCCGGTCCGCCCGATAGGCCACCGGTCCGACCCATTGGCCGGTCTTGATGTCGTGCACGTAGTCGAACATGTTGCGGTTGAGCTTGCGCGCGACCTCGCGCCGTGCTTCGAGCGTCGGCGCGGATGCCCAGTCGGTGCGCAGGGTCTCGGTCAGCGCATTCTCCGGCCAGCCGAACCAGCCCTTGGTACCGGTGGCGGCATGCGCCGACAAGGCGATCGGGTTCGACGTCGCGTTGCCGCCGGCCCAGGTGAAGAACACGTTCCAGCCACCTTCGGCGACCGGTTTCTGGTTCGAGCGCCGGGTGACGACCGCACCCCAGTCGGTCGACGCCAGTTGCACGTTGAAGCCGACCTGCCGCAGGTTCTGCGCGATGACGAGCATGGTCTGGTCCATGACCGGGATGTTGGTCGCGTGCAGGCAGGTGATCGGTTCGCCGTTATAGCCGGCCTGCTTGAGCAGCGCGCGTGCCTTGGCCTGGCGCTCCGCCATCGGCGCCTTGAGCATCAGCGCCTCGGAACCGTCGTCGACGCCCATCGGCGAGTCGCAGGTGAAGTTCGACCCGCAGGTGCGGTAGTACTTGGGATTGCCGACCGCTGCGCGCTGGATGTCCTCCTGGTTGATCGCCAGTTGCGCGGCGCGACGCGCCAGCACATTGTTGAACGGCGGATGCAGGTGGTTCAGGCGGCACAGGCCGACGTTGCCGAACTTGTTGAAGATCTCGACCTTGACACCTTGCGCACCCTCGAGCGTCGGCAGGATGTCGATCGGCGGCACCTCGTAGAAGTCGACCTCGCCGGTCATCAGCGCCGATGCCGCGGTCTGCGCGTCGGGCATGATGTCCCAGATCACCCGGTCGAGCTTGACGACCTTGCCGCCGGCGATGCCCGATGCAGGCTCGCTGCGCGGCACGTAGTCGGCGTTGCGTTCGTAGACGACCCGGCTGCCCGGACGGTATTCGGACTCCATGAAACGGAACGGTCCCGAGCCGATGTGCTTGGTGATCTGCGTGTTCGGGTCGGTCGCGGCGATCTCTGCCTTCATCATGAAACACACCGGCGTGCTGGTCTTGGCCAGTGCGTCGAGCAGCAGGCCGTACGGTTCCTTGAGCACGATGCGGAAGGTCTTGTCGTCGACGACCGGCGTGTCGGCAACACGGGCCCACAGGTGGGTTCCGGCGCCATCCTTGACCTGCCAGCGGCGCAGCGATGCGACGCAGTCCCGGGACGTGACCGGCGTGCCGTCATGCCACTTGAGGCCGGGACGCAGCTCGAAGGTATAGGTCTTCTTGTCGGCGGAGATGTCGAATTTGCCGACCATTTGCGGCTGCGGGTTGAAGTTGGCGTCGATGCCGAACAAGGTGTCGTACATCATGGCGCCGTGGTAGGCCGCCATGTTCTGCGTGGTCCAGATCGGGTCGAGCACG
>JBFJZP010000033.1:0-10783 GCA_041622095.1 Burkholderiaceae bacterium
ATCGTTCGTTTCAATTCTGCTAGCGACGAAACTGGTAGGCTTGATACTTGAAATGTGCCCCGCGCTTGTATGTGGCGCATCGTCAAACCAATCCATCAGAAAGAGGTACTCCATGAGCCAGTCCCTGACCCCCGCCCAGCTCGATGAGCTCAAGGCATTGCTGCTCAAACGCAGCGAGGAGCTGCAGCAGGAGATGCAGCAGAACCGGGAAAACCTCAAGCCTCCCACCAATGATGAAGGCGGTGTGGTGCAGCGCAACGTGGCCCGCGAAGTCGAGCAGACCTTGACCGACCTCGATGCGACCGACATCACGCGTATCGACCGCGCGCTCAAGGCGATGGCGGACGGCAGCTACGGGCAATGCGGTGAATGCGGCTGTGACATTCCCTTCGAGCGACTGAAGATCGAGCCGCAGACCGAACATTGCGTGACTTGCAAAGGTCGCTGGGAGAAGACCTCAGGCCGGGCCTGAACACCTGCCTGATCCGGGCGACTTCAGCTGCATCGAGTCCGGCCTACAAGTCCCGGACCTGGGCGTGTCGGCCCGCGCCTGCCGGTCAAAGCGTCCGCGTGACCTTGAGCAACGACGGGTGGGCATCCGGATTGATCCCCTGGCGCTCGGCGAGTTCGGCACAGGTCAATTGGGCGATGTAGGCCAGAATCGAGGTCCGCGCCCAACGCGCATCCGGAAACGGCAACGGGAAGTTGGCCTCGGGCGACTGGTCGTCGCCCAGGCAGACAAAGGGCACCGCGCGGGCCAGCAAGGCGCTCGCGACCGCCTGCCTGCTGTCCATGGGTTCGTCGGCCCCGGAGAACATCACCACGCGATCGGCCGCACTGGCAGCGGCAATCGGGCCATGCAGGTACTCCGCCGTCGAGTAGCCGGTGGCCGGGATGCCGACACTCTCCTGCATCTTGAGCGCCGCGTCCAGCGCGCCGCCGATCGCCGGGCCCCGCGCCAGCCAGGTGACGGTACGCGCACCCGCCAGGAACGTCGCCAGTTGTGCCGGTGCACCGGCAGCGTCGATGCGTTCCATGCATCGGGCGGTCTGCTCGGCCGCGTCCGTGATGTCGTACCCGGCCAGTGCTGCGGCAATGAAGAGTTGCGCCACCACGCTCTTGGTGGCGGGTACCGCCAGCTCCGGCCCGCAACCCAGGCGGATCACATGCTGCGCGATTTTCAACAGATCGGCGTCGGGCGCCGGCGCCTCGGTGACGGCCACCACGATCGCACCCCGCGCGCGCAACCATTCGGCGCTGGCGGCGATGTCGGTCGACCGGCCGGAATACGAGAACGCAAACACCACGGCGTCATCCCACCGGGCCTGCGCCAGCGTCTGGGTTGCGAGCCAGGGTCGGAACTCGATCGGTTGCCGGCCGCTGTGCAACGCCAGCAGATAGGCGGCATGCGTACACACATTGCCCGAACTGCCCCGCCCCACCAGCACCGATGTACTGCGGTCCCCGGTCAGCTGGCGGATGGCACGCGCCTGTTCCTGCCAGCGCGCCGATTCGGCGCGCAGCACGGTCGGGGCCTGCCGCGCCTCCTTGGCCATGATGCTATGGAGCATGTGCTTTCTCCTGGTGAGTCGGTGGATGGATGGGCAAGGCCTGCCAGTAATACTCGCAGGGCTGCTCTTGAAATTTCTGGCTGGTGATGCACTCACGCATGCCCGCTTCATCACCGAACAAGGGCCCGATCTGGCTCGCATAGTGCTGCAGCAGGCGCATCTTGGCTTCGGTGTCGACTGGCACCACGAAACGCTGCCTTGGTTTTCGCTGCAGGCGATGCAAGGCCTGCGGCGGATCGTCCGGGTCGCCGCGGCCGACGCGCGGATAGGCCACATAGGGGAAGTCCTCGAAGAACAGCAGTTCGGCACCGGCGTTGGTGGCCGCCATGCGCAGCGCGACCTGGGCCGCAATCTGGTGGTCGACATGGTGGCCGATACCCATCGGGCTGAGCAGCAGGATGCGCCCCAGATCCAGGCACAGGCGGCGCAGCACCAGGAACAACTCCTCGATATGCCCCATGTCGTCGACCCGTGGCGCGACCCAGGTTTCGCGTGCGTTGCGATAGATGAGCCCGCCGGTCAGCGGACTTCTGCGGTAGATGACATCGGGAAAACTGAGGTGGACGAAGCCGGTATTGACGGAGTGCATCGCCGCGATGTCCTCGCGCCGGCGCGTGCGCGCGCTGACATGCCCCTTGCGGCTGGACACCTTGCAACTGCCGTCGGCAGCGACCACCCGCACGGTGCCACAGCTGATGCTCACCACCAGCGTCGAGACCTTGTCGCGCAGGGCATGCAGCAGCCCGCCGCAGCTGAGCGCGGCATCGTCGAGATGCGGCGACAGAATCACCACGCGCTCGACGCTGCTCCAGTCGAAATGCGACAGCAAGGCCTTCGGGTTCATGACCCGGACGGCAACAGGTCGCCGTAGACATCGACCGCGCGCTCCAGCATGCGCGTCGCGATCGTCTCGTCGGCGACAAGCGGATTGGCAGCGAGCGCGGCAATCCGCGCCGCATGCGTGCCGCCCGCGGCGGCACCGGCGCTCAGGCGCTGGTACCGCTCCAGTTGGGCGGCCAGGCGATCGAAGGATGCCGGCAGCGGCGGCGCGACCAGGCGTTCGATACCCGTGCGGGAAACCCGCACCCGGGTCTCGACCACGGTGTCTGCTGCAAACGCCGTGGTGCTGCCCTGGTTGGGCAGGTTCAACACCAGCTCGATCGGTGTGGCCGAGGACAGCGCGCGGATCACCGTCGCGGCCATATCCCCAAAGCCGGCGGAGCCGCGGTACCAGCGCAGCTGCGGCTGCGCATGGTCGGCCTGTTCGGCGAAATGGGTGTAGTACTTGTCGAGCGACGCGGCGACCACGTCGCTGCGCGGCCCGACCCGGCGGGCCTGCGCCACGAAATCCTGCGGGAACAGGTAATACGGCAGATAGGAGTTCGGCCAATAGCCTGGATTTTTCTGCGCCAGTTGCAGCGAATGACGAAAGCGCAACTTGTGCTCCTCGTCGTATGCGTCGGGCGGCTCCAGCGCCTGCGCCATGTCGGCGATCGGCACGCCGGCGATGCATACATCGCTGTACCAGGTCGCATGGTTCAGGCCATTGCAGCGGAAGTGGTACTGCTCCGGCTGGCCCAGCGCCTGGCATACCGCCTGCAGGTCCTCGTCGGACTGGTCGCACATGCCGATGACCTCGACACCGCCGTGATCGACCAGGGCCTGGGTCACGATGTTGCTCGGGTTGGTGTAATTGAGAATGCGGGCGCCGGGAGCATACGTGCGCACCGCCTGCGCCACCCGCAATGCCTGCGGCACGGAGCGCAGCGCAAAGAAGAAGCCACCCGGCCCCACTGTCTCCTGACCGGGAATGTCGAAGACCAGCGGCAGGGTCTCGTCGATGCGCCGCGCCGTCAGGCCCCCCGGCCGGGTCGAGTTCAGCACCAGGTCGACGCCCTCGACGGCGGCCTCCAGCGAATCGGCCACCTGCACCTGGAAGGCGCCGGCATGGCGCGCCATCGCGGCGGTCAGGCGACCGACGATGGCCAGATGGTCCGCGTGGGTGTCGTACAGCCGCACGGTCTTGAGCGGCAGGTCGTGTGCATTCGCGATCAAGGCTTGCAGCAAGCCGGGTGTGTAGGCACTGCCACCACCCAATATGGTCAGGGTTTCCATCGCTCCTCTTTCATGAGACCGGCCATGGCACGAGGGTCGTTCACGACGCCACCGGTCTGTTTCAAGATCCGCGCCGCCGCAGCGACACCGTGACGTACCGCCAGGTCCGGCGCATGGCCGCGCACCAGGCCGGCGATCAGGCCGGCGCAGAAGGCATCGCCGGCGCCGGTGGCATCCACCATCGAAACCGGCTCGGCCGCGACCCGCACCGGCACTGCGTCAAGGACGCCGGCCACGCCTTGTGCACCGAGCGTCACCAGCACCGAGTGCGCCGCCCCGGTCAGTTGTTGCGCGGCATCTGCGGCCTGGCCGCAGGCCGCCTGCGCCTCTTTCTCGTTGAGCACCAGCAGGTCCCAGTCCCGGCCCTGGCGTGCGCCAAGCCGGGCCAGCTGGCGCGGGCTCCAACTGGCGCTGACGGATATGCGTGCACCCTGCTGGCGCGCCTGGCGCAAGGCCGGCTGCAACCTGTCGGCCTCCTCCAGCCCCGGCACATGTATCCATGCCGCGGGCGGCAGGTCCGACACCTGCTGCAGCACATCGAAGCGCGCCGTACTCACGAACGCACGGTCCCGCGCATCGGAGAAAACCAGCGACACCGCCGGGTTGTCCGGCGCCGGCAGCGGCAGCAACGCAATACCCATGCGCTGCGCCAGCGACGCCACTGCCTGGTCCACGATGCCCTGGCCCATCGGCACGCACAGGCCCACGCGCAGACCCAGCGCAGCCGCCACCGACGCGGTGTTCAGCGCGCCGCCCAGCCCCAGCGCGATACCGTCGACGAACAGCTCTTCACCCGGGTTCGGCCGCTGGTGCGGCGGCACGAAGACCTCGAAATAGGCCATGCCCACGACCAGCAGATCGTTCATGCGCCACGCACCTGCCGCCTGCAGCCAGGGCATTGGCCGGGCCGGATGCCGTGACCCGGCGTCATCGCGCCGCCTGCACCGCCGCCATGAATTCGTCGCCCCAGCGCACCACGTCGTTCTCCGCGACGATCGCCGCCATGCGCTGGCATCGGTACAAGGCTTCGTCCTCGCCCATGGTCAAGGCCTGGTGCAAGACCCGGGACATCGAGTAGGCGTCATACGGATTGGTCAACAAGGCGCCGTGCAGTTCGACCGCGGCGCCGGCAAACTCCGACAGGATCAACACGCCGGCGGTGTCGGTGGCGGTCTTGGTGGCGACGAACTCCTTGGCCACCAGGTTGAGCCCGTCGCGCAGCGGCGTGATCCAGGCCACGTCGCATGCGGCGTAATGCGCGATCACATCCTCGAAGGGCAGGGATCGGTAGAAATACCGCACCGGTGTCCACTCGAGCGTCGAGAAGCGGCCATTGATGCGACCGACGATGCGGTCCACCTCGACGCGCAGGTTCTCGTAGACCTCCATGCCGGGCGCCGCCGGTGTGATGATGTTGAGCAGCGTCACGCCACCGATCAGCTCCGGATGTTCCTCGAGCAGCCGCTCGAAGGCCTGCAGTTTCTCCAGCGAACCCTTGACATAGTCGAGTCGCTCGATCGACACGATGCCCTTGACGCCGTGCAGCAGCTGCTTGACGCGATCGATCTTCTTCTGCACCGCCGGCTTGCGCACGATCTGCTCGATCAGTTCCACGTCGATGCCGACCGGATGGGCACCCAGCGTCACGCGGTTGCCGCTCACCTCGATCGCCGACGTGACGGTATCGACGCCCAGCGCACAGCCATAGGTGATGAAACGCGGCGCACAGGGCACCGACTCCAGCACCTCCACCGGCGTGTAGGAGCGCACCGCCTCGACGAAATTCTCGACATAACGCGGAATGTGGAAGCCGATGTAGTCGCACTGCAGCAGGCTGCCGATGATCTCGCGGTACCAGGGCAGGATGTTGAAGATGTCGCTGGACGGAAACGCGGTGTGGTGAAAAAACGCGATGCGCAGGTCGGGGCGCAGCGGACGCAGGTAGCCCGGCACCATCCACAGGTTGTAGTCATGGATCCAGACCACCGCACCTTCGGCGGCCTCGCGCGCGGTCTGCTCGGCAAAGATCCGGTTCACCTCCAGGAAACGTTCCCAGTGCGCCTGGTTGAATTCCGCCTTGTCCGGGAACGAGAAGATGATCGGCCAGAACGCCTCCTTGGAGAACTTCTTGTAGAAGATGTCCACGTCTTCCTCGGTCAGCGCCAAACGCGCCACCTTCAGCTTCGGATACTTCTTCGTGTCGACCGGCACATGCCGCTCGAAGCCCTGCGGATCACGGCTTTCCTGCATCGACCAGGCCACCCAGGATCCATTGCGCTCGCCGGAGAAAAATCCGAGCAGGGTCGGAATGATGCCGTTCGGACTCTTCGGACGCTTGCGTTTCGCCACGCCGTCCTCGATCACTTCGTCGAAGGGCGGACGGTGGTAGACCATGACCAGGTCGGCATCGCCACGCGCCTGCATGCGCCGAGCCGCGTGGTCCTCGTCCCGCACCGCTGCGCCATGGTGCGCCAGTCCGGTCAGAATGCCGCCGCAACCTTCGTCGTTCGCGATGAACACGCGCGGCAACTTGCGCACCTGCTCGATCAGCGCCGGTTCGGCGCCGCCGACCACGATGCCCTTGAAGCCGGCGGTATACATCGACAAGTCGTTCAGCGTGTCACCGGCCACGACCACGCTGTCCATGTCGAAACCTTCGGCCAGGGCCAGGCGGCGCAGTGTCGCGCCCTTGCTGATGCCACGCGGCAACACATCGAGATACCGTCCGGCGGAGAACAGCAGGTCGCAGTCCAGCGCCTCGACCACGGCACGAAGCTCGTCGCTGATGCCGCCTTCGTTGACCAGGAACGAACAACGCCGCTCCTGCGGCACGGTCTGGCGGCGCAATATCGGGAACCGCGCCAGCTGCTGCAGGATGGCCTGCGGGCCCGGCCAGCTTGCGCCGATCTCATGGTGCAGCGGATCGACCGGTCGCAGGTCGCCGTGGACCACCGTGCCGCCGACGTCGGCAATGATGTAGTCGGGTTGCGGCAAGGTCGAGTCGCTCAGTAGCGGAATGATCGACTCCAGGGCGCGACCGGTCACGTAGATCAGCTTGGCGCCCGGCAGGCCGCCACTGAACAGGTCGCGAATACGCCGACGCGCCGGCTGGGTGCCGGCGAGCAGCGTACCGTCCAGGTCGGTGGCCAGCACCAGTTCGGTCGATTGCGTCATGACCAGGCCATGGGCCGACAAAGAAGGGAGATTCGGGGCAAGTAGGTTGGCATCCAAGCGGGAGTTCCTCATCAGATCCGGCTCGGCCAACACATGCAGGGCGCACATGCAGCAACGCCCGGACGACACAGCCGCTGTTGACGGTGCGCCAGCCGGCAGAGCCGGTCGCAGCGACCGGACCCATACCGCCAATCAAACGAATGGCGACGACAGTCCGGGCGGGCAATGACCCGCTGCAGTGAAAAGACAACGGTAGAAGATATGCCCGATTTCCATGGCTGGAGACCCGACTACCGAGCCGCCAATTTAACACATCGGGTTTTCCCTCGATTGCAACAGCGTCCTGGCAGCTGCTGCAAAGGGCTCGCCGCGGCCGCTGCCGCGTCCGTCACATGCCGGCCCCGGATGCCATGATGCGCAACGTTCAAGCCACCTGCGCAGAGGTCTTCGTGCAAGGAGGACGCACCCCGGCGCCAACAAGCGGAGATTCGCACGGCCTCGTGCGCATGGCCCTTGTCGCGCAGCACGTTATCGCGTACTGCGCCCATGACCGCAGCCGCATCGGCGGCCCGGACAACGCCTTCGCCGGCCGCCTGTTGTCAGTCGCGGACCAGCAGCACCGGCAATTTGGTGTGCCCGACGACCCGCTGCGCGACACTGCCCAGCACCAGTTTCTCGATGCCGCTGCGCCCGTGCGAGCCCATGACGATCAGGTCGGCGCCGCCGGATTCGGCCGCCTCGAGGATGCCACGCCAGGCGGCATGGGACTCGACGGTGGCAGTCGTGATCTTGACGCCGGCTTGCTCCATCGCCTTGCGCGCATTGGCCAGCGCCTGGGTCGCATGGGCCTTGGCCGCGTTCAGGTACTGCCCCTGCCCGTACGCAAAATCGGCGCCAACGCCGGTGAATGGGTACGGATCGACCACATAGATCGCCGTCACGGCGCTGTCGAATGCCTTGGCCAGGCCAATTGCCTTGTCGACCGCCAACTCCGATGTCGGTGAACCATCAATGGGAACCAGAATATGTTTGAACATGACGGTAATCCTTTCTATGGATGCTTTAACACAGTTTCACCGCTGGCAACAATTGGCTGTTGATTCAAGTCAAGCCATTGTCACCCTGAAAACCGCCGGCGCGAAGCGTCAGCACCAAAGTGTCGCGGTACGGCGTCTCGCCATCGGGCTGGATCGGCGTGGATTCATGGATCACCCGCGCGTCGTCGAGCAGCAGCACCGACCAGGGCTGCGCCAGCGTGAAACGCCGTCCGTTCGGCCCCTGCGCCTCGAACACCCGGGTCTCGCCGCCCTTGATGTCATGGCGCGCCACCAGGAACACCGCCACCAGGTCGACGCCGTCGCGATGCGCGCCCTCCGGTGTCGGCCGACCGATACCGTCGGTGGTGTCGATGCGGAACTGGTGCGCCTCGACATACCAGGCTTGTTCGCCGCGCAAGGCCGACGCGAGCGAACCGGCCCAGCGCAACAAGGCATTCCATGCCGGCTGCGCCAGCACCGCGTCGTTCACCGGCTCGAACCAGCGCTGCATGCCGCCGTGCAAGGCGTTGTAGGCCACCGGTTGCCAATGGGCCCGGTGCGGCGCCAGATCGACCCGATCGCCACGCACAACGAAGCAGGAATGGCGCCGGCGCCGGTATCGACCGCCGTCCTTGAGGTATTCGTCCGGCGGCAGGTCATTCCAGCTCGGGCTCAGCGCATCGAGCGCCTGCTCGGTGCAAGCGGCCAGTTCGCACACACCTTGCGGACTGAGCACGGCATGGCCTTCCTGGGCCAGCGTCTGGGTCACATGCGCCGGCGAGGCGAACGGCGGCGTGAAGCCGGATCGGTTCACGCCTGCACCTGGACATCTTTCCAGAATGCCACCCGGTTGCGGATCATCTCCGCCTCCGGCTTGGGATCGTCATAGGTCCAGGCGGCGTCGGGCAGCAGGTTGCCGTCGACCATCAACGACAGGTAACGCGCCTCGCCCTTCCACTGGCACATGGTCTTGTGGTTGCTGAAGGTCACATACCGGCTGTCCAGCGCTTCCAGCGGAAAATAGTGGTTGCCGTCGACCAGCACCGTGTCATCGCTTTGTGCGATCAGGACGCCGTTCCAGCTTGCTTTCATGTTGTCGGTTCTCCAGAGATGGTTCGTGCGCCGGATCCAGGCCCGCTTCACCGGCAAACCGCAAGCCGATGGCGATCGTTTCCGGCTTGCGACGCGAGCGCGTGCACGCACTGCAAACATTGTAGGCAGCCGGCATGGCCAAGGCCCTTGGCGTGGATTTGTTCCCGGACCGTACAAACGCTTCAGGTCACAATGGTGCGCAACCCGCGACGGATGCGCGGCCAGGCAGACTTCCGGGGAGAAGGCAAGTCCCGGGCCGTGCGCGAGATCTGCTTCGCCTCGACAATCCTGCCGACCCGTACCATCGCCCACGACAAGCTTCGACCATGCACCTGAACGCCTGGCTCCTCATCCGGATTGCGGCGCGGAACGCCGCATCCGTCCCGTATGCTGCCGATACGGAACACCGGACGCCGGGATTCCGGCAACCGTCACCCGCGTAAATTCGCCCACTTCCCACCAAGACTGCCTGCACCATGCCTGCCGCATTTTCCGTCCTCGACCTGTCCCCCATCACCGAAGGCAGCGATGCCGCCCACTCTTTCCGCAACAGTCTGGACCTGGCCCGCCATGCGGAGGACTGGGGTTACCGGCGCTTCTGGCTGGCCGAACACCACGGCATGCCGGGCATCGCCAGCGCAGCGACAGCGGTGCTGATCGCGCACGTGGCCGGCGGCACCCGCCATATCCGCGTCGGCGCCGGCGGCATCATGCTGCCCAACCACTCGCCGCTGGTCATCGCCGAGCAGTTCGGCACGCTGGAGTCCTTGTTTCCGGGCCGGATCGACCTCGGCCTGGGCCGCGCGCCGGGCTCTGACCAGCGCACCGCCCATGCCCTGCGCCGCAACCTGCAATCGAGTTCGGACGAGTTCCCGCAGGATGTGGTCGAGTTGATGGATTTCATGTCGAACAACCCGCGCCAGTCGGTGCGGGCGGTGCCCGGAACCGGCCTGCAAGTGCCGATCTGGATTCTCGGCTCCAGCCTGTTCGGCGCCCAGCTGGCCGCAGCGCTGGGCCTGCCCTACGCGTTCGCGTCGCATTTCGCGCCGGCCCAGATGATGGATGCCATCACCCTGTACCGCAGCACCTTCCAGCCGTCGGCCCAGCTGGCCAAGCCTTATGTGATGCTCGGCTTCAATGTCTTCGCGGCCGACACCGATGACGCGGCCTGGTTTCGCGCCAGCGCGATGCAGCAGGCCTTCGTCAACCTGCGCAGCGGCCAGCCGCGCCAGCTGCCACCACCGGTGGCCGGCTTCTACGACCGGCTGCAAGGGCCGATCCGGGGCATGCTGGACGAGGTGCTGGCTTGTTCTGCGATCGGCACGCCCGACACGGTGCGCGACCGTATCCAGGCCTTCCTGGAGCGCACCGGCGCCGACGAACTGATGATCGCGTGCCAGATGTTCGACCATGCGCACCGGTTGCGCTCCTACGAGATCGCCGCGCAGGCGGCAAGCGGCATCCGATGATGCCCGGCCATGGCGCGGCGACCTCTGCGGCCCGGGCGCACCGTCCGGATCCGACGGCGCGCTGCGCAGCCTGCGCCCGCGCCTGAAATACTGCCGCCCCGCTGACACAGCCATGGCCCCAACCCGAGACGATACCCCCTGGTATCGCGACAAGGTCTTGCTGTCCGCGATCGGGCTGATCCTGAGCACCGCATTGCTGGTCGCTGGACTGCTGGCCTACCTGCGGGACCGGGTCATGCTCGATGGCACACGCCTGACCGGCGCCTTCGCAGCCGTGATCGAAGAGCAGACTGCGCGCAGCCTGCAGGCGGTTGACCTGCGCATG
>JBFJZP010000034.1:0-10754 GCA_041622095.1 Burkholderiaceae bacterium
AGCCCTGCATGTGGCGCTGGGCCAGTTCGCTCAAGGCGGTGATCCATTCCGGCCGGTCATTCAGGCAGGGGATGAACTGGAACTCCTGACCCCCGGCGCCCAGGAAGGCCTGCCTGGCCTCCATGCCGATCTCCTCCAGCGTCTCCAGGCAGTCGCTGGTGAAGCCGGGGCAGACCACGTCGACCTTCTTGAGGCCGGCACGCGCCAGCTTGACCAGGCTGGGTTCGGTATAGGGTTGCAGCCATTTGGCGCGGCCGAGCCGCGACTGGAAGGTGACCATGTAGTCGTCCTTGGACAGGCCGAGCCGGGATGCCAGCAGCCGCGCCGTCTTGTGGCATTCGCAGTGGTAAGGGTCACCCAGCTCCAGATTGCGCTGCGGCAGGCCGTGGAAACTCATGACCAGCTTGTCGCCGCGCCCGTTGGTTTGCCAGAATGCGCGGATGTGTTTGGTCAGCGCCTCGATATAGGCCGGGTCGTCATGGTAGTGATTGACGAAGCGCAATTCGGGGATCTGGCGGGTGCGGCTGGCCCAGGCGTAGACCGCGTCGAACACGCTCGCTGTCGTGGTGGCCGAATACTGGGGGTAGGCGGGGAGCACCAGTACCCGGGTTGTGCCTTCGGCCTTGAGTGCATCGAGCTGGGTGGCAATCGAGGGCTGCCCGTAGCGCATCGCGTAGCGCACCAGCACCGGGTGGCCATGCTGGCCCAACCAGCCTTGCAGCAAAAGGCCTTGTTTCTCGGTCCAGACCCGCAGGGGCGAGCCGTCCGGAGACCAGATGCTGGCGTACTTGGCCGCCGACTTGGCCGGACGAAAGCGCAGGATGATGCCGTGCAGGATCAGCCACCAGAGCAAGCGGGGTATCTCGACCACCCGTGGGTCGCTGAGGAACTCGTCCAGATAACGACGCACTGCCGGCGTTGTCGGCTCGTCCGGGGTGCCGAGGTTGCAATACAGGACGGCGGTGCGGGCACGCTGGCCATGCGTATAAGAGGGCTCGGTGGCGAAGCGGGTTTTGGGCATGCTGTATTCTCCCGCAGCTATGCTGGACCTTTCGAAAATCAAGGCCATTGGCCTGGACCTGGACGATACCTTGTGGCCGATATGGCCGGCCATCACCCGTGCCGAGGCACAGATGGTCAGTTGGCTGATGCCCAGGGCTCCGGCCAGCGCGGCAATTTTTGCCGATCCGGCGCAGCGCCAGACGCTGCGCGACGACGTGGTGCGCAGCCGGCCGGACATCGGGCACAACATGAGCGCCGTGCGCCGCGAGTTGATCCGCCAGGCGCTGGTGCGCAGTGGCGAGGACACGGCCCTGACGGAATCGGCATTCGAGGTGTTCTATGCCCATCGCATGCAGGTCGAGTTCTATGCCGACGCCTTGCCGGCGCTGGCTTACCTGGCCTCGCGTTTTCCGGTGATTGCGGTGTCCAACGGCAATGCGGATGTCGGGCGCATCGGCATCGGTGCCCATTTCAGGGGGGATGTCAGTGCGCACCTGCTCGGCGTGGCCAAGCCCGACCCGCGGATCTTTCATGCGGCGGCGCGGGCCGCCGGTGTTGCGCCCCACGAGGTGTTGCATGTCGGCGACGATCCGGCGCTCGACGTCTTGGGTGGACTCGGCGCGGGCATGCAGACGGTATGGGTCAATCGCGAGGGCCATGAATGGCGCCATGCCGAGCAACCCCATGCCAGTGTGACCGACCTGCAGCAACTGTGTGTGCTGTTGGGGCAGGGCGACTGATGTTGGCGCGTCACGGATCTGTCATGGGGTTGCCACACAATCGGCCGCAGCACAGGCTGGCATTGCAGCCCGCGCGACCCGACCGACCTTTCACTGGAAAATACACCATCATGTCCCGTCACCTCGGCCATATCGCAGCCCGTTGGGTCCTTTCGCTGGCACTCGGACTGTCGCTGCCGGGCCTGCAGGCCCACGCACAGTCATCCGCCGATACCTATCCGGACAAGCCGGTGCGTATCGTCGTGCCGTTTGCGGCCGGCGCCGGCACCGATGCCATGGGGCGGCTGGTGGCGCAGAAACTCGGGGAGGTGCTGGGTGCGAGTTTCGTCGTCGAAAACCGCACCGGTGCATCCGGCGCGATCGGCACCCAGCATGTGGCACAGCAGGCGCCGGACGGTTATTCGCTGTTGCTGATTGCATCGCCGTTCACGACCGTCGCGGCATCGCTGCCCAGCGCCGGTTACGACCCGCTGCGGCACTTTGCGCCAGTCGGCATGATCGCCACCGGCCCGCTGGTCTGGGCGGCCAATCCCAGCCTGCCGGCCAACAACATGCGCGAACTGGTGACGCTGGCCAAGTCCCGGCCCGGCGCACTCAACTACGGCTCGGCCGGTGCGGGTGGTGTCAACCACCTGGTGCTGGAATTGTTCAAGTCGCAAACCGGCACCTTCATCACCCATATTCCGTATCGCGGTGTGGCGCCGGCCACGCTCGACATGATCGCCGGCCAGGTGCAGATCGTCACCGGCACGATTCCGGCCTTGCTGCCGTTCATCAAGGACGGTCGCGTCAAGGCGCTGGCGGTGACCAGCGCCAAGCGTTCGAGCGCCTTGCCCGACGTGCCGAGCATGGCGGAGTCCGGCCTGGGCGGCATCGACGTGGTCAATTATTTTGCCTTGATGGCCCCTGCCGGTACGCCGGTGGCGGTGATCAACAAGCTCAACGCGGCGATCGCCAAGATGGTGGCCATGCCCGATGTGCTGGCGCGGTTTCGCGCCGACGCGGTCGAGGCAGCGCCCGGGTCTCCGGCCTTGCTCGGCCAGTTCATCGAGGCCGACTATCGCGCCTGGCGCAACGTGGTGCGCAGCCAGAAGCTGCTCATCGAATAGCCGCGACGCAAGCCAGCGCAGTGCGCACCGCGCCCTCCAGTGTGGACGGGTAGGCGCCCTCCACATAGTCGGCGCAGGCGTGCAGGCCGTCGGCCAGGTTCATCGACGGTCGTCTCAAGCCCGGCGTGCAGGCGATGGTCGCGCGTTTCTCGACCACGGTCTGAACCGGCTGCAGCGTCAGGCCCAGTTGCGCCTTCGCCTGCTGCAGCACCTGGGCCTGCAGCGTCAGGCGTTCGCCGTCGCTGGCGCTGATCACGAAGGCCAGCAGGCCCGCCGGTCCGCCGAGCTGGCCACGGTCGAACACGAATTGCGCCGGCGCGGGAAGTGCCGCGTCGCTGGCGGGGCGCAGCGCCAGCATCGGCTGCGCCAGCGCGGCGCCGGGCGCCCATGCATAAACGGTGGTGATCGGCATGTGCCGGAGTTGGCCCGCGACATCGCACCATCTGCGCGCTGCCTGCTGCTGCGCTTGCGGCCAGTCCTTGTGGCTTGCCTGCAGCAGATGCAAGGCATCCGGCGCGGCGGTGGCCAGCAGGACGCGATCGAAGACTTCGCCATCGATCTGCCACTGTCCATCGGTGTGGGCAATCCGCTGCACCCGCGCGCCGATGCGCACGTCGGCGCCGTGCCCGCGCAACCACTGCGCGGCAGCGGCCGGAAACAGGCGTGACAGGTCGACCCGGGGCAACAGCAGGTGGGAGCTGCCGCTGCCACCGAACACCGCGTCCTGCAATACCCGCAGAAAGACCGTGCCACTGGATTGCGCGGCGGTGGTGTTGAGCGCCGAGACACACAGCGGCTCGATCAACTCGTCCAGCACCCGCGGTGTCAGCTCGCGGCAGACATCGGCGACCGACTGCTCGGCCGCACAACGGAAACCGTCGAGTCGCCAGCGCAAGGCCTGCAGCAACAGCGCGAGCTTGTCGCGCCGGTGCCAGCCGCGCGCCGACGCGATACCGGCCAGCGCGTCCAGCGGAAATGGCCAGCGCGGGAAAGCGATTCCGTCACCGTCGGAAAAACGCAGCGTCAATGGCAGGCGCAGCAGCGCCTGCTCCGGGTCGACGCCGACCAGCGTCATCAGGCGCAGGCATTCGCGGTAGGCGCCGATCAGGATGTGCTGGCCGTTGTCCAGCGACACCGGCGTGCCGTCGGGCAACTGCTCCGGCATCATCCGGGCGCGACCGCCCGGTGTACGCGCGGCCTCCCACAAGTGCACGCGGTGACCGGCCTGCACCGCTGCGACGGCAGCGGCCATGCCTGCCCAGCCGCCGCCCACGACGGCAATCCTCATGGTGCGAACACCGGGCCAGCCTTGCGCCGGGGCATCGCGTCAGACCCGCCCCAGCGCCTGCACCCGCCAGGCCAGCCAGAGCTTGCGCAGCGGCGTCAGGCTGATGCGCTGGTGCAGCACTGCGAAGTCGTCGCGTTCGATCTCGCGCAGCAAGGTGCGATAAATGCTGGCCATCATCAGGCCGGGCTTCTGCGCGCGGCGGTCGCAATCGGGCAGCAGTGCGAATGCCTCGTCGTACAGGCCGTGTGCGCGTTGCGCCTGGAACTGCATCAGCCGGACAAACCGTTCGCGGAACTCCGGCGTCGTCAGTCGCTTGAGGATCTCGTGCGCCTTGACGTCGAAGCGCTGCAATTCGTCGACCGGCAGATAGACCCGCCCGCGCATCGCGTCCTCGCCGACGTCGCGGATGATGTTGGTCAGCTGCAAGGCCAGGCCGAGCTTGTGGGCGTAGGCGGTCGTACCCGGCGCGGTCTGGCCGAAGATCGATGCCGCCACTTCGCCGACCACGCCGGCAACCAGGTGGCAATACTGCTGCAGCGCCGCGAAATCCAGGTAACGTGTCTGCTGCAAGTCCATCTGGCAACCTTCGATGACCGCCAGCAGGTGACGCGCCTCGATGCCGAAGTCGCCGGTCAAGGGCATCAGGGCCTGCATCACCGGATGGCTGGGCTGGCCGGCAAAGGACTGCGCCACCTCCGATTGCCACCAGGCCAGCTTGGTGGCGGCCACGCCCGGATCGACCATGTCGTCGACGACGTCGTCGACTTCCCGGCAAAACGCATAAAACGCGGTGATGGCTGCCCGCCGCGGCTTGGGCAGGAACAGGAAGGCGTAATAAAAGCTGCTGCCCGAGGCGGCGGCTTTCTGCTGTACGTAGTCTTGGGGCGTCATGACAGTGTTCGCGGCAGGCGATGGTGGGGCGGGGGTGTCGGCGGCATCCGGCATCGCATCACATCGCCAACGGGGTCGGCTCTGGCGTCGCGCGCAGCGCGCGCCACAGCAGCAGCGGAATGTCGGCCTTGCCCAGCCGCGGTCGGGCACGCCAGGTCGCATAGTCCATCGCGGCGATCTTGTCGGCGATGCGCAGCCCGCCCTGGACCACCAGGCGCAGTTCCCAGCCCGCGCGGCCGCGAATCTGGTGGGCCAGCGGTGCACCTTGCAACATCAGTGCCCGTGCGCTGGCGGTGTAGTCCGCCACCATGCGGCTGGCGGCACTATTCGGGCGGTCGGCCTGCAGATCGGTTTCGGTGACGCCGTGAAGCGTCATCTGTTCGATGCTCGGATACCAGCGGCCGCGCGCGATGTCGCGGCCCAGGTCCTGCCAGAAGTTGATCAGCTGCAGTGCGGTGCAGATCTGGTCGCTGCGCGCCAGCGACGCGGCGTCGTCGATGCCATACAGGTGCAGCAGCAGACGGCCGACCGGGTTGGCCGACAGCCGGCAATACGCATGCAGTTCGGCGTCGTTGCGGTAGCGGTAGGCTGCGGCGGTATGGCGCACATCCTGCTCGAAGGCGTCGAGCAGATCGGTCAGCAGCGGCAGCGGCAACCCGAAGCGCGTCATCATCCGGGTCAACGGGTCGAAGACATCCGGCCAGCGCTTGCTGGTCGACTGGCCGCGCCCGGCCTGCAACAGGTCGGCGCGGTATTGGCCCAGGTCGTCCAGGCGCTGCTGCGCGGTGGCCGCACCCTCGTCGGCGATGTCGTCCGCCGTACGCGCAAACCAGTAGATCGCCCCGATCGGCGCGCGCAGGGCCGGCGGGCACAACCAGGAGGCGACCGGGAAGTTCTCATAGTGCTCGGACGGAGGCCGAATGGTGCTGGCAGTGCTGTTCACAGCGGCATTGTCGCTTGACAACAAACCCCTAATCACCTAGATTACTGACCAATCAGTCATTAGTATTTCTCGCGCCCTTCGGCGCAAATCACCATGCGTATATTGCCTTTCAAGGGGTTGGCCTTCGTGCTGGCGCCTGTTCTTGCCGTTGTTCTGGCTGGATGTTCGCGCCCTGCGCCCCAGCCGGAGCCGATCCGCGCGGTCAAGCTGATGACCGTGCAGGTCGGGCAGATGCATTCGCTGACCGAATTCGCCGGCGAGGTGCGCGCCAGGACCGAAGTGCGACTCGGTTTTCGGGTCGCGGGCAAGATCCTGCGGCGCCAGGCCGAGGTCGGGCAGCAGGTCCGCCGTGGCGACTTGCTGGCGCAACTCGACCCGCAGGACCTGCGCCTCGCCACCGATGCGATCCAGGCGCAGCTGACGGCTGCGCAGACCAACCGGGACCTGGCGGCCAGCGAATTGCAGCGGGCGCGATCACTGAATGCGCAGAATTTCATCAGCGGGGTGGAGGTGGAGCGGCGCCAGGCGACGCTGGATGCGGCCAACGCGCAGGTTGCACAGGTGCGGGCCCAGCTCAAGTCCCAGTCCAACCAGTCCGGTTATACCGACCTGGTCGCGCCGATGGCTGGCACGGTCACCGCGGTCGAGGCCGACCCGGGGCAGGTGGTGTCGGTCGGCGCGCCGGTGGTGCGGATCGCACAGGATGGCCCGCTGGACGTGTGGTTCTCCGTGCCGGAGGGCAGTGTGGCCAGGCTGGGCGTGGGCAGCCCGGCCGATGTCCGGGTCTGGGCATCGGACACCGTATACCAGGGCGTGGTGCGGGAGAAGGGCGCGTTGGCCGACCCGGTCACACGGACCTTCCAGATCAAGCTCGCGCTGGGTGCGGACGCGCGGCTGCCGCTGGGTTCGACGGTGACGGTGACGCCGCGTGACCTGTCGGCCAAGGGTGCACCGGTGATCAAGTTGCCGACCAGCGCCCTCAAGCAGGATGACAAGGGGTCGGCGGTCTGGGTGCTGGATCCGGCCAGCATGACGGTGCGCACCCAGCCGGTGCAACTGGTCGCGGCCGATGGCAACGAGGTGGTGGTGGCCAGTGGCCTGGAGCCGGGCATGCAGGTGGTGGTCGCCGGTGTGCATGTGCTGTCCGATGGTCAGAAGGTCAGCATCTACCGCGCGGCGGCGCCGGGCATGGCCCAGTCTGCAGCCGCTGCGTCGGCACCCGCGAGCCGCTGAAACCGCCATGGCGCAAGTGAATCCCAAGCCCGGTTTCAATCTCTCCAGGTGGGCGCTGGAGCACGCGGCGTTGACGCGCTACCTGATGCTCGTGCTGATGGTGCTCGGCGCAGCGGCGTATTTCCAGCTCGGGCAGGACGAGGATCCGCCGTTCGCCTTCCGTGTCATGGTGGTGCGGGCCTTCTGGCCGGGTGCGACCGCACAGCAGATGGCCGAGCAGGTGGCGGACAAGATCGAGGGCACCTTGCAGGAGGTTTCCGGCGCCGACCGGATCCGCAGCTACTCCAAGCCGGGCGAGACCTTGATCCTGTTCCAGCTCAAGGACTCGACCCATGCGAGCGACGTACCCAAAGCCTGGTACACGGTGCGCAAGCGGGTCGGCGACATGGCCGGTACCTTGCCCAGTGGTGTGCGCGGTCCGTTCTTCAACGACGATTTCGGTGATGTCTACGGCGTGATGTATGCGCTGCAGGCGGATGGCTTCAGCAATGCCGAGGTAAAGACCTTTGCCGACGACGTGCGCCAGCAACTGCTGCGCGTGCCCGATGTGAACAAGGTCGAGCTGTTCGGGGTGCAGGACGAGAAGGTCTATGTCGAGATATCGCAAAAACGCCTGGCGCAGCTCGGGCTGGACATGACCCTGGTGCTGGCGCAACTCAACCAGCAGAACGCGGTTGAAGGCGCGGGCGTGGTGCAGACGCCGCTGGACACGATCCAGGTGCGGGTGGCCGGGCAGTTCGATTCGCTGCAGCAGCTGCGCGACATGCCGATCCGCGGCAGCTCCGGCAAGTTGATCCGCTTGTCCGACATCGCGTCGGTGACGCGCGGCTATGTCGACCCGCCGCAGGTGCTGGTGCGCCACCAGGGGCAACAGGTGATTGCGCTGGGTGTCTCGATGGCCAAGGGAGGCGACATCATCGCACTGGGCAAGGCCCTCGCGCAGGTCACGCGCCAGATCGATGCGCGTCTGCCCGCCGGTCTGAAGCTGGTGCAGCTGCAGGACCAGCCGCGCTCGGTGTCGAGTTCGGTCAACGAGTTCGTCGGCGTGTTGATCGAGGCGATCCTGATCGTGCTGGCGGTCAGTTTCGTCGCCCTGGGACTGCACCGGCGCCCGGACCCGGCGCCGTGGTATCGGCGTTACTACGTCGACATGCGACCCGGCCTGATCGTGTTCATCACGATTCCGCTGGTGCTCGCGGTGACCTTCATCGGCATGTACTACTGGGGTATCGGCCTGCACAAGATCTCGCTCGGATCGCTGATCATTGCGCTGGGACTGCTGGTCGACGACGCGATCATCGCGGTCGAGATGATGGTGCGCAAGATCGAGGAGGGCTATGACAAGGTGCGTGCCGCCACGTTTGCCTACGAGATCACCGCGATGCCGATGTTGACCGGCACCTTGATCACCGCGGCCGGTTTCCTGCCGATCGGCATTGCGCGTTCGGTCACTGGCGAGTACACGTTTGCGATCTTTGCGGTGACGGTGCTGGCGCTGGTCGTGAGCTGGCTGGTGTCGGTGTACTTCGTGCCGTATCTGGGTACCTTGCTGCTCAAGACGCCGCCGCATCTGCGCAACCGGCCGCCTCTGGCCGGTGTCGACATCCAGGCGCAGGATAAGCAGCCAGTCGATGACGGCCACCCGCGCACGGTGCAGGCCGATGTGCCGGCACATGGCGAACGCGCAGCCGAGCCGCACGAGAGCTTCGACAGTCCGTTCTACAACCGTTTTCGCAGAATCCTGCAATGGTGTCTGCGCCACCGCTGGATCACCATCGGCTCGACCTTGCTGATCTTTGCCTTGGGTATTGCCGGCATGGGCCGGGTGCAGCAGCAGTTCTTTCCCGATTCCAGCCGGCCGGAAATCCTGGTCGACCTGTGGTTCCCGGAAGGCACGTCGATTGCGGCCAACCAGGAAGTGACCCGGCGGGTGGAACAGCGCCTGCTGGCGGAGCAGGGCATCACCAGTGTCACCACCTGGGTCGGCTCTGGCGTGCCGCGTTTCTATCTGCCGATGGACCTGGTGTTTGCGCAGTCCAACGTCTCGCAGCTGATCGTGATTCCGCAGGACCTCAAGGTGCGAGAGGCGTTTCGCGTACGCCTGCCGGCGCTGATGGCGCACGAGTTCCCGGAGGTGCGGGCCCGCGTCAAGCTGCTGCCCAACGGACCGCCGGTCGCCTACCCGGTTCAGTTCCGTGTGGTGGGCGCGGAGCCGTTCGCATTGCGCCAGCGCGCCGACGAGGTCAAGGCGGTATTGCGCGAGAACCGCAACATGCGCGGCGTCAACGACAACTGGAACGAGTTCGTCAAGGTGTTGCAGCTCGACGTAGACCAGTCCAAGGCCCGCGTGCTGGGTGTGACCAGCCAGGCAATCGCGCAATCGTCACGGACGATTCTGAGCGGCTCCACCGTCGGCCAGTTCCGCGACGGGGACAAGCAGATCGATATCGTGTTGCGCCAGCCGCTGGACGAACGGGCGCACCTGACCGACATGTCCAACGCCTATTTGCCATCGAGCAGCGGCAGGGCGATTCCGATGGCGCAGTTGGTGCGGCCGTCGTTGGCCTGGGAGCCAGGGGTGTTGTGGCGCGAGAACCGCGACTACGCGATCACCGTCCAGGGCGACATCGTCGAAGGCCTGCAGGGCGCCACGGTGACCGCGCAGTTGTTGCCGCAGTTGCGTGCGCTCGAGGCCCGCTGGGCTGCGGACGGCGTCCAGGGCTACCGCATCGACGTGGCGGGTGCGGTGGAGGAAAGCAGCAAGGGGTCGGCGTCGATCGTCGCCGGTGTGCCGATCATGCTTTTCATCGTCTTCACCTTGCTGATGCTGCAATTGCACAGCTTCAGCCGCGCGATGCTGGTGTTCCTGACCGGTCCGCTGGGGATTGCCGGCGTGGCGGCGGCCTTGCTGGTGTTCGACCGGCCGTTCGGATTTGTCGCCTTGCTGGGTGTGATCGCGCTGATGGGCATGATCCAGCGCAACTCGGTAATCCTGATCGACCAGATCGAGCAGGACCGCGCGGTAGGCATCCATCCGTGGGACGCGATTGTCGAGAGCACCGTGCGCCGGCTGCGCCCGATCGTGCTGACGGCGGCCGCCGCGGTGCTGGCGATGATCCCGTTGTCGCGCTCGGTTTTCTGGGGTCCGATGGCGATCGCCATCATGGGCGGACTGATTGTCGCCACGGTGCTGACGCTGCTGGCTTTGCCCGCAATGTATGCGGCCTGGTTCCGGGTCCGCAAGGACATGCCGGTCACAGGTTAAAATCGCGGGCTGACGAATTTCGTAGGGGCGGCCATGTCGGCCTCCCCTATTTGTTTTCAGGCGCGGGTGGCGAAATTGGTAGACGCACCAGGTTTAGGTCCTGACGCCAGCAATGGTGTGGGGGTTCGAGTCCCCCCCCGCGCACCAGGGTTGAATTTTTACGGATGGGTTCCGGCGTGGTGCCACCGATCCCGATCACGGTTGCCCTGGCCCTGTTACAAGACGGATCGGTTCGACGGGCGGCAGATCCGCCCATGACATATTAGGAGAAGCAACATGGCTG
>JBFJZP010000035.1:0-10752 GCA_041622095.1 Burkholderiaceae bacterium
GGCGGCTGCGCCTGCTGCTGCGCGCGCGGCGGTGCCGGCCCATGATCCGACCGCTCCGGTTGCCGGCAAGTTGCCCCATGCATCGCCGTCGGTGCGCAAGTTTGCGCGCGAACTCGGCGTGCCGCTGGACGAGGTCAAGGGCAGTGGCGCCAAGGGCCGCATCACGGCCGAGGACGTGCAGTCGTTCACCCGCGCTGTCATGGCCGGCACGGCGCAGACCCGCGCCGGCGTGGCAGCTCAAGGGGCCGGCGGTGGTGATGGCGCAGGCCTGGGCCTGATCCCCTGGCCGAAGGTCGACTTCACCAAGTTCGGACCGGTGGAACGCAAGGACATGTCGCGGATCAAGAAGATCAGCGGCGCCAACCTGCACCGCAACTGGGTGATGATTCCGCATGTCACCAACCATGACGATGCCGACATCACCGATCTGGAGGCGTTCCGCGTGTCGACCAACAAGGAGAACGAGAAGTCGGGCGTCAAGGTCACGATGCTGGCCTTCCTGATCAAGGCCTGCGTCGCGGCGCTGCGCAAGTTCCCGGAGTTCAATGCGTCGATCGACGGCGACCAGCTGGTGCTCAAGCAGTACTACCACATCGGTTTTGCGGCGGACACGCCCAATGGCCTGATGGTGCCGGTGATCAAGGATGCCGACAAGAAGGGCGTGATGCAGATCTCGCAGGAGATGTCCGAGCTGGCCAAGAAGGCACGCGACGGCAAGCTCAGCCCGGCCGAGATGTCCGGCGCCTGCTTCACGATTTCGTCGCTCGGCGGTATCGGTGGACGCTATTTCACACCGATCATCAATGCGCCGGAAGTCGCGATTCTCGGTGTGTGCCGCTCCACGATGGAACCGGTCTGGGATGGCAAGGCCTTCGCGCCACGCCTGATGCTGCCGCTTTCGCTGAGCTGGGATCACCGGGTCATCGACGGCGCAGCGGCGGCCCGCTTCAATGTCTACCTGGGTCAGATCCTGGGTGATTTCCGCAGGGTTCTGCTGTAACGCCGGTTGCGCGTACACACCCCTGGCGCAGGTGGTGGGCCGGATTGGCCGGCCACCCGCATACTGGACTAGCAATACGAGAGGAACGATCTCATGGCGCAAATGGAAATCAAGGTTCCGGACATCGGCGACTTCGCCGAGGTCACGGTGATCGAGCTGATGGTCAAGCCGGGTGACACGATTGCACCCGAGCAATCGCTGATCACCGTCGAGTCGGACAAGGCATCGATGGAGATCCCCGCCTCCCATGGCGGCGTGGTCAAGGAATTGAAGGTCAAGCTGGGCGACAAGGTGGCCGAAGGTTCGGTGATCCTGCTCATCGATGCGGCCGCCGAAGCGGCCGTGACACCGGCTGCGGCGGCTGCGCCGGCACCGGCTGCTGCCGCTGCGCCAGCCGCTTCGGCGCCGGCCAAGGCGCCTGCCGGCAGTCCCGCACCAGCCGCGGTTCCGGCATTTGCCGGCACGGTGGACCTGGAATGTGACCTGCTGGTGCTGGGCGCCGGCCCGGGCGGTTACTCCGCCGCGTTCCGGGCCGCCGACCTGGGCCTGAAGGTGGTGCTGGTCGAGCGCTACGCAGCGCTCGGCGGTGTCTGCCTGAATGTTGGCTGCATTCCTTCCAAGGCCTTGTTGCATGTGGCGGCGGTGATGGACGAGGTCCGCCACTTTGCCGACCTGGGCGTGAACTACCCCGACCCCTTGGTCGACATCGACAAATTGCGCGCGCACAAGGGCAAGGTGGTGAACAAACTCACCGGCGGGCTGGCGGCGATGGCCAAGATGCGCAAGGTCACGACGGTGCGTGGTTATGGCGCCTTTGTCGGTCCCCACCATGTGAAAGTGGAAGAGACCAGCGGCGACGGCCAGGAGAAAACCGGCAAGACCCAGACCATCGGTTTTCGCAACTGCATCATTGCGGCCGGTTCGCAGGCGGTGCGCCTGCCGTTCATGCCGGACGATCCTCGCGTTGTCGACTCGACCGGTGCACTGGGGCTCAAGCAGGTTCCCAAGCGCATGCTGATCCTGGGTGGCGGCATCATCGGCCTGGAGATGGGCACCGTCTACAGCACGCTGGGCGCCCGACTCGACGTGGTCGAGATGCTCGATGGCTTGATGCAGGGCGCGGACCGCGACCTGGTCAAGGTCTGGCAGAAGATGAACACGCCGCGCTTCGACAACATCATGCTCAACACCAAGACCGTCGCGGCCAAGGCGACCGAGGCCGGTATCGAGGTGAGCTTCGCCCCAGCCCAGGAGGGTGGCAAGGCGCCTGAGCCCCAGGTCTACGACCTGGTGCTGCAGGCCGTCGGCCGTTCGCCCAACGGCAAGAAGATCGGCGCCGACCAGGCCGGTGTGGCGGTATCCGATCGCGGTTTCATCGGGGTCGACGTGCAAATGCGCACCAATGTCCCGCATATCTTCGCGATCGGCGACATCGTCGGCCAGCCGATGCTGGCGCACAAGGCGGTGCATGAAGCCCATGTGGCAGCCGAGGTGATCGCCGGTGAACTGCAGGGCAACAAGGAACTGGCCAGCGCCGCGTTCAACGCCCGGGTGATCCCCAGCGTGGCGTACACCGATCCGGAAGTGGCCTGGGTCGGCCTGACGGAAGAGCAGGCCAAGGCACAAGGCATCAAGGTCAAGAAGGGCCTGTTCCCGTGGACGGCGTCCGGCCGCGCGATTGCCAACGGCCGCGACGAGGGTTTCACCAAGCTGCTGTTCGACGACTCCCCGGATGCGCATGGGCACGGCAAGATACTGGGTGGTGGCATCGTCGGCACCCATGCCGGCGACATGATCGGCGAGATTGCGCTGGCGATCGAAATGGGCGCTGACGCGGTCGACATCGGCAAGACGATCCATCCCCATCCGACACTTGGCGAGAGCATCGGCATGGCGGCGGAAGTGGCCCACGGCAGTTGTACCGACCTGCCGCCGGCGCGCCGCTGAGCGCTGCGCCGGATGGACTAAGATGCACCATCCTGGTTTGTCCTGGTGGCGGTCGCCTCAGCAGGGGCAGGAAGTGGTCGCCGGGTCCAGGAAGTTCGCGGCTCCCGAAGGGGGCATGCGGCAGAACGGCCGGGCGGTACTGACATGGGGTGGAACGATATTCCGGATTCTTGTCGTGATGGGTTGATTGCGCCGGCTGGTGGGCCGCCATGAGCCGGCAACCCTGCGAGAGCGGGTCGGACGATCCGACGCTGCCGCCAGCCGGCCAGGACGCTACGGGCGCGCCGGCCTCGGCCGCGAAACCTCCGCCCGCCGAGGCGACCGCATCCGGGTTGGCGCGGCGCTTGCCGTCGATCTTTTCGCTGCTGCGGCGCAAGCCGCAACCGGCGGCCAGGTTGCCGCACGCACGCTTCAGCCACACATCCTATGGCATCCGTTCGCTGGTCGTGGCGGGCACCGGCTCGCCGACGGTGGTGTTCGAGTCGGGCCTAGGCCAGGGTAAACGCAACTGGGCTTCGGTATTCAATGCGGTGGCCGAGACCACCCAGGCGGTGGCCTACGACCGCGCCGGATATGGCCAGAGCGAGGCTTGCGACAACTCGCGCGACGGACTGCAGATTGCGCTGGAATTGCGCGACATGTTGCGCATCGAGGGCATCGCTCCGCCATTCGTGCTGGTCGGTCATTCGCTCGGTGGCACGATCATGAAACTGTTTGCCAAGACCTGGCCGGACGAGGTCTGCGGCGTCGTGCTGGTCGATGCCCGGCATGAGGAGTTCACGCAGCGTTGTCGCCAGTATGGCGTGAACCGGCTGCTGTACGAACCGCCCGAGTCCTTGTTGTCGGTGCTGCCGCCGGTGACACGTGCCGAGCTACAGGCCGCGCCGCTGACACTCAAGCAGGCACGCCGGGCTGGCAGCTTTCCGGAAGTGCCGCTGATCGTGCTGACGCAGAGCAACGCCACCAGTCGCTGGCCAAAGGCCCTGGGCAAGGTGTGGGAGGCCAGCCAGCGTCGCATGTCGCGCATGTCGAGCCTGGGACGAATCAAGGTGGTGGTCGATGCGGGACACAACGTGCACCTGGACCAACCGGAGGTGGTCAGCCGTGCCGTGCTGGGAGTGGTGCAGGCGGCCCGAACGATCAGGGCCCGTCGCCAGGCAGGCCGGTCCTGAACCACAGGCCGGCTTCCGGCCTGGCTTGTTACCGACTCACGGGCGTGTACTGGACGCGGTGTCCACACGCCGCGCACCGTTGAAGCGTGTGCGCCAGTATCCGATGCTCATGTCTTCCACCCGGACTTCCGAACCGGGTTTCGGTGAGTGGATGAATTTGTTGTCGCCGACATAGATGCCGACATGGCTGAACGCGCGGCGCAGGGTATTGAAAAAGACCAGGTCGCCGGGTTGCAGTTCGCTTTTGTCGATCTCGGTGGTCGCCGCGGCCTGCTGGTCGGCGGTACGGGGCAGGATCAGGCCGATCGTCTGCTGGTACATCGCACGCACGAAGCCGCTGCAATCGAAACCGGTTTCCAGTGTATTGCCGCCGCGTTTGTACGGAACGCCGAGAAAGCCCATGGCGCTGATGACCAGTTCGGAGGCCTTGCCACCCACCGCTTGCCCCACTTGGCTGAGCTGGCCGATCAAACCCCGTTCGACCAGCATCCGGTCCAGGTCGTCCTGTGCCGCCGGCTGTTGCGGCGCCCCATGCGCGGCATGGGCCCATGCCAGGGCAAGCAGCAGCGCAGACAGGACTCGGGTAAAACGCATCGGGTCAGGGTAACCAGGCCGCCGGGCCTGGTCAAGGATTAAGCGATTGCAAGTGCTTGATTTCAAAAAGATTGCGGCATTTTAGCCACGTTTGTCCGGGTTTCACCATGGGGCCAACCGGTACTTGTTGGCATTCGGCGCGTGATAGTTCGCAAGGCGAATGCCGGGTCGTTCCGGTAGGATGATGCGTCAACCACCTGGTTGGGGCGCCCGCCAACCCGTGCCGGTCCGACCTCAGCCGCAACAGGAGAGAACATGTTCAAGGCCATTCAGCTCGACAAGACCGACGGTTTCAACGCGCGGGTGTGCGAACTCGACGATGCGGCGTTGCCGGCAGGCGACGTTACGGTGCAAGTCGAATATTCGACCCTCAACTACAAGGATGGCCTGGCCATCACCAATCGTGGCCCGGTGGTGCGCAACTGGCCGATGGTTCCGGGCGTCGATGGCGCGGGCACGGTGCTGGAGTCGCAACATCCGGACTGGAAGCCGGGCGATCGATTCGTGCACAACGGCTGGGGCGTTGGCGAAACCCATCCTGGCTGCCTGGCGCAGAAGGCGCGGCTCAAAGGGCAGTGGCTGGTTCGCTTGCCCGACGTGTTCACGACACGCCAGGCGATGGCGATCGGCACCGCCGGTTATACCGCGATGCTGTGTGTGATGGCGCTGGAAGACCATGGCGTGACCCCGGCTGCGGGTGAGATCCTGGTGACCGGGGCTACCGGCGGTGTCGGCAGCGTGGCCGTCGCCTTGCTCGGGCGCCTGGGTTACACCGTGGTGGCGGCCACCGGCAAGGCAAGCGAGGAGGCCTACCTGCAGCGGCTGGGGGCGACATCCATTGTGGCCCGTGCCGACCTGGCCAGCGCCGGCAAGCCGTTCCAGAAAGAGCGCTGGGCGGGTGTCGTCGACGCGGTCGGTTCGTTCACGCTGGCCAATGCGCTGGCGCAGACGCGTTACGGCGGCGTCGTGGCCGCCTGCGGTCTGGCGCAGGGCTCGGATCTGCCGACCACCGTCCTGCCCTTCATCCTGCGCGGCGTGACACTGGCGGGTATCGACTCGGTGATGGCGCCACTGGCGCGCCGCCAACGCGCCTGGGACCGGCTGGCCCGCGACCTGGATCCGGCCTTGCTGGAGACCATGGTCGACGAGGTCCCGCTGGAAGAAGCGATCGACAAGGCGACCGCCTTGATGGACGGCAAGGTGCGCGGTCGCGTCGTGGTGCGGATCGGCCACTGAAACGGCTCGCGCGATCATGACCCGCATGTTGTCTGCCTTGAGACGTGCCGCCGGCCTTGCAGTGGCGCCGCAGCGCATCGCGTTGATGTTGTTGCTGGCACTGGCGCCGACCTTGGCCCCGGCCCAGACGGTGCGCCCGCAGACGGTCGCCACCGGACTGCAGAACCCGTGGGCACTGGCATTCCTGCCGCAAGGGCGCTTCCTGGTAACCGAGCGCCCCGGCCGCTTGCGGGTGGTCCAGCCCGACGGGCGGGTCGGCGCACCGTTGGCCGGCCTGCCGGAGATTGCCGCGCAGGGGCAGGGTGGTCTGCTCGACCTGCTGCTCGACAGCGATTTCGCGAGCAGCCGGCTGGTTTATTTCTGTTATGCGGAACCGGCCAGCGTCGGCAATGGCAACAGCACGGCGCTGGCCCGTGCCCGGCTGTCGGACGACGAGTCCCGGCTGGAGGATGTACGGGTGATCTTCAGCCAGCAGCCCAAGTACGCCAGCAGTGCGCATTTCGGTTGCCGCATCGTCGAGGGACGTCGCGACGGTCGGCCCGATGGCAGTTTGTTCCTGACCCTGGGCGACCGGTTCCGGCGCATGGCCGATGCGCAGACACTGGACAACCACCATGGCAAGGTGGTGCGCATCAACAAGGATGGCAGCGTGCCGGCGGACAACCCGTTTGTCGGCCGCGCTGGCGCACTTGCGGAAATCTGGAGTTACGGTCACCGCAATCCGCAAGGTGCGGTATTGGCGCCGGACGGCCGCCTGTGGATGCATGAGCATGGCCCGCAGGGCGGGGACGAAATCAACTTGCCGCTGCCGGGGCGCAACTATGGCTGGCCGGTGATTACCTATGGCGAAAACTACGGTGGCGGCAAGATCGGCGAGGGCTTGACGCGCAAGGAGGGCATGGAGCAGCCGGTGCATTACTGGGTGCCGTCGATCGCGCCCTCCGGCATGGTGTTCCTGACCAGTACCCGGTATGGCCAGGCCTGGCAAGGCAACCTGTTCGTCGGTGCGCTGGCCGGCCGGTTTCTCGACCGGATCGAGTGGCGCCAGGACGCCGGCGGCGTGCGGATTTTGCGCGAGCACCGCTTGCTGACCGAACTCGGCGAGCGGATCCGCGATGTGCGCCAGGGCCCGGATGGGCTGCTGTACCTGCTCACCGACGCCTCCAACGGGCGCTTGATCCGCCTGCTGCCGGACTGAATCGACGGGGAAGCAGCCAGTCGCCCATGGTCCGACCGACGGCCACGACCAGCACATCGGCCTGCTCCCACGGCAGGCCGGCTTGCACGATCTGCGCCGGCGATCGCATCGCCGGCAACACCTGCCAGCGGGCCGCGAAAGTCCATTGCGCCGGTGGGGCGGAGCCAGGGTGGGCCGGTGCTTGCATGGGACCGATCGCAGCGGCAAGCAGCCGGGCCCGGGACAGCCGGGAGGCGGGTGAAACCTGCGCGGCGAGCGCGGCCGGTGCGTCAGGCTGTAGCAAGCTCAAGGGTCACAATGACTTGTTGCATTGCAGCAAAAAGAAATGGGAAGACACATGACGACATATGCCGACTTCTACCAACGCTCGATCGATGACCGCGAGGCCTTCTGGAGCGAGCAGGCGCAACTGATCGACTGGAAACAGGAACCGACCCAGGTCTGCGACTACAGCAATCCACCGTTTGCACGCTGGTTTGTCGGCGGCGCCACCAATCTGTGCCACAACGCGGTGGACCGGCATCTGGCCGACCGGGCTGCGCAGCCGGCGTTGATCGCGGTGTCCACCGAGACCGGGCAGGAACAGGTCTACAGTTTTGCCCAGCTGCACCTGGAGGTGCAGCGCATGGCCGCCAGCATGCTGGCACTGGGTGTGGAAAAGGGCGACCGGGTCCTGATCTACATGCCGATGGTGGCGCAGGCGGCGTTTGCGATGCTGGCCTGCGCGCGGATCGGCGCCATCCATTGCGTCGTGTTCGGTGGTTTTGCCTCCGGCGCACTGGCTTCCCGGATCGAGGATGCCACGCCCAGGCTGGTGGTCAGCGCCGACGCCGGATCGCGTGGTGGCAAGGTGGTCGCGTACAAGCCCTTGCTGGATGGGGCGATCGCGCTCTCGAAGCACAAGCCCGAGGCGGTGTTGCTGGTGGACCGGCAATTGGCACCGATGAACCTGGTCGGCGGGCGCGACCATTTGTGGGACGCGCTGCGCGAGAAACACCGGGACGCCACCGTGCCTTGCACCTGGGTCGATGCCACGCATCCGAGCTATACCTTGTACACCAGCGGCACCACAGGGAAACCCAAGGGGGTGCAACGCGATACCGGCGGTTATGCAGTGGCGCTGGCCGCAAGCATGAAACACATCTTCTGCGGCAAGCCCGGCGAGACTTATTTCGCGACCAGCGACATCGGCTGGGTGGTCGGCCACAGCTACATCATCTATGGCCCCTTGATCGCCGGCATGGCCACCATCATGTACGAAGGCCTGCCAACCCGCCCGGACGGTGGCGTCTGGTGGAGCCTGGTCGAGAAATACAAGGTGACGGTCATGTTCAGCGCGCCGACCGCGATCCGGGTGCTCAAGAAGCAGGATCCGGCGCTGCTGACGAAGTACGACATGTCCTCGCTGCGCGCCTTGTTCCTGGCCGGCGAGCCGCTGGACGAGCCGACCGCCCAGTGGATATCGTCCAGCCTGGGAAAACCGATCATCGACAACTACTGGCAGACCGAGACCGGCTGGCCGATCCTGGGCCTGGCCAATGGCATCGAGAAGGCCGACAGCAAGTTCGGCAGCCCGGGCAAGGCGATCTACGGTTATGACGTCAAGCTGATCGACGAGATCAGCGGCGAGGAACTGGTCGGTGCCGGCAAGAAGGGGGTGGTTGCGATCGAGGGACCCTTGCCGCCGGGTTGCATGCAGACGGTATGGCGCGATGACGCGCGGTTCGTCGAAACCTATTGGAAAAGTATTCCTGGCAAGCTGGTCTACAGCACCTTCGACTGGGGCATCCGCGACGAGGACGGTTACTTCTTCATCCTCGGACGTACCGACGACGTGATCAATGTCGCCGGCCACCGCCTGGGTACCCGCGAGATCGAGGAGAGTATTGCCGGACATCCGAATGTCTCCGAGGTGGCGGTTGTCGGAGTGGCCGATGCGCTCAAGGGCCAGGCGGCAATGGCGTTCGCGATTCTCAAGGACAGCAGCGTGCTGGACGACCCTGCTGCGCGCTTGCGCCTAGAGGGCGAGGTCATGAAGCGGGTCGACCATGACCTGGGCGCGGTCGCGCGTCCGTCGCGGGTGCACTTCGTGTCGGCCTTGCCCAAGACCCGCAGCGGCAAGTTGTTGCGCCGTGTCATCGTGGCGGTATGCGAAGGCCGCGATGCCGGCGACCTGACAACGATGGAGGATCCGGCTGCGTTGCAGCAGATCCGCGACCTGCTGAAGTCTTGAGCCCCTGCGTCGGCCGGCAGGCGTTTCCAGGGTGCCGGTGCCAGGTGCTCTGGCGGATCTGCGCCGGACGCACCGCGTCATGTCAAGGCAAAACCGGCGACGGCGTGATGGCGCCGCGCGCCAGGCCGACCGCGCCGTTCACCACGCCCAGTTCGGTGCCGGTGTCCTTCTTGTAGATCAATCCGGCCCGGGTCGCCTGCGCACCGGCGAAGAAGCCGCTGACGTTGTCGCCGCGGAAGGTGGCGCCGAAGTTGATGTTGATGTTGTTGTCCTGGATGAGGACCGGAATCGTCGCACCGTTCTTGACGAAGTCGGTGCTGATCGTCGCGTTCGCCGAACCGATCTGGAAGTCGACATTCATCGTCGCGCCCAGCAGCCTTCCGGTGATCGTCGCACCGGCGTTGGTGGCGGTCGGGCTGGTGCCGCCGACCATGGAGTAGGTGGCAATGCCGGTGGACGGCATTTGAGCGACCGGCGTCGGCCGGCCTACCAGGTAATGCACACCCTTGACGGTGGACGTGCCGTATTCGGCTCCGGTTGCCCAGTAGCCCCAGCCGATGACATCGTCGTCGGCCACATTGCCGATCGAGCCGAAGCTGCTGACCGGACTGGTCGCCGAAAAATAGTTGCCGATTCGGCCGAATCCATTTTCGTTGCCGCCGTCTTCGCCATCGTCATGCAGGTACAACTGGTTGCCGACGAAGAAACCGGTTCCGGTGCTGGGGTCGACGCCACCACGATAACGGCGGGAATCGAACACGTAGCCGTCGTCGGACACGAACGACGCGGTCATGCCGTTCTGGGTGCTGAAGGCGTCGCCGGCCCCGGTCTTCAGGAATACCGCAGCGCCGTCGACCGTGCCAAGCACATCGTCATCCCGGCGATACACCAGCCCGGCGCGTGACGCCTGGTCGCCGGCAAAGAAACCGAAGAACAGACCACTGTCGCCAAGGTAATAAGCATCGCGGACGCCATACGCATAGAAGCTGGAGCCGACGACATTTCCGTAGCCACTGATCTGCACCGCCATTGCCCCGTTCGGTCCGGTGAAGGTGGTATTGACGAAGCCGTTGAGGCGGCCGAGACCGAAGTCGACGTTCAGTCCCGCGCTGTCGAGCGTGCCGACGCGCAGGACGCCGTTTTCGCTGTCGAAAGCGGTTGGTGCGGTGCCGCCGATCAGGCTGTATCTGGCGGTGCCGGCGACCGGCACCTGCATGCCGGGGGTCGGTCGGCCCACCAGGTAATGCACGCCGTGGTTTTGGTCGACCGATGTCAGGGCCTGATCCAGGACGCGGCCCGCGTCGTCATACGTGACGCGACCGGTGTCCCAGAAACCCCAACCCATGAATGCAGGGTCGCTGGTCGTGCCCAC
>JBFJZP010000036.1:0-10744 GCA_041622095.1 Burkholderiaceae bacterium
GGCACTGCTGGCGTCCGGTTCCTGCGTCGGGCAGGCCTGGTTCACCTTGTAGAGCTTGGCCTTGTGTTCGTCGGGCAGGCGCATGGTCAGACCTTGTCCATGAACAGGCCCTCGTGGGCGAGGTGGATCTCTTCGATACCCACTTCGGTTGCGCGCGCATTGAAGTCGGCCGCCTTGAACTTGACCGGCATGGCGCGTTCCAGTCGCCAGACCAGCTGGGGCGTGCCGTCCACGTCCATCAAGGTGATGCGCACCGTCAGGCGGTGGGCAAAGGCACCGTTGCTGCGTGTCGCCCCGTCCGGCGCGCCTGCGCCTGCGAACAGGGCCCACCAGCTCCAGAGGTCGCGCGCGCTGGTCATGCCGCGGCGCAGCACCACGGTGGCGAAGTTGACCTGGCCGGCGCGCTGGTGCGCTCCATAGTTCACGCCGCCTTCCTTGATCGTCCGGGGCTCCATCGATGCCTCCAGGCCGGTGACCTCGGCGAACGACCCGTGGCACAAGGCCTCTTCGGCGCCCTGGCCGGTGCCGCCGCCGCGCGCCGCGACCGGCTCGCGCGTGAAGGCGACGTGGAACTTGAAGCCGAACCACGGTGCCAGGAATGGGTCATTGGGCATGGTGAGCGCCTCGGCCATGGATTTGTCCGGGTTCAGGCCGCCTGGGCCCAGTCTTGCGCGGCGGCGTCACGCAGGTTGAGCACCACCACGATGCGCACGATCGGCTGGGCCGGCTGCAATTCGATCTGCGCGATGACTCGGCCCGCGTCCAGGTCGTTCTGTTGCATCGTGTCGCGCCCGCAGCGCACCGTGAAAGGAATGCCGTCGGTCGACAAGGCGCCGCCGGCCAGCAGGTCGCGCATCAGGTCGGACAGGCGGGCACGGATACGCGCCCAGAGGGCCTCGCCGCTGGCTTCGAATGCCAATGCGTCGCCTGCGCTGCGCGCGGACTGGATGACGACGTTGATGAGCCGACGTACCGACGCCTGGCGGGTGCGCGGATCGTCCGCGCAACTCACGTCGGACAGCAATCGGGGTCCGGCCGGGCTGGGGCCGAGCAGGCAGACGCGCTGCGCCAGCGTGAGCGGGCCCAGCGCCGTCGCATGGATTTGCTGCAGCGCCCGTGTCCACGCCAGCACCGGCTCGCTGTCCTGGAACCGGAACAGCGGCTGCAAGGCGGCCGAGCGGTAGGACCCGCGCTCGATCGCGCTGCGGGCGAGCACGCCGGCCAGACTGCCCTCCGGTGCTTCGATGCCGCCTTGCGCGTCCATGCTGTCGGCGGTGCGGACCCAGGGATAGGCCAGCTGCAGGCGTTCGCTCAGCAGCGCATCGCTGCCCTCGGGAGTCATCCACCCGGCCTGCGCCATCCAGGGCATCCAGGTCAGGGCGGTGGGAAGCGCCTTGTCGCTTGCAGCCATCGGAAGCGTGGTGAGGAACTGCACGTCGCGTCGATGGAACGCGCGCCCGCTGTTGTCCAGCAGCGCCAGCGCCCGGGTCACCAACTGGCGCCAGAGCTGCAGTCCGCTGGCGTCGAGAACCGGCGCGGACAGGCGACGCCCGGGCGGCTCGTCGGGCGCTGGTGCCGGAGCCACGCAGTCGGCGAACACCTCCGGTGCGGCGACCACCTCGGGTGGTGGCAACTGCGGCGGCAGCGACAGCGCACAGGCATGACACAGGTCGGGCAGCAAGGCGAAACTGACGTCGGGCAGGCCGTAGACATGCTCCAGCCCGACCCAGTCCGCAGCCGACAGGGCGACCGGCTGGGGCGCCGCCATCGCGGTGGCGGAAAGCCCGGCATGTACACCCGGCAGTTGTGCGCAACGATCCGAGCGATCGTCAGCCGCGGACGGAAAACAGGCGGCGAAGCGCTCGGCGGCTGAGCCGAAAGCGGCGCTCGGATCGCCGGTGCGCAGCAGGTACATGCGCCGCCCGCCTTCGCCGAAGAACGCGCGCACCGCCACGCCCAGTGGCGTGGCCAGCGTCGGGTCGCCCGCTTGCGGCGCATGCGCGCGGATGCCACGCCGGTCCCAGGCGAACAACGCGTCGAAGGCCTCGAAACTTTCGAGCAACACCGGCAGGTTGTGCAGCCGCTGCACGCGCCGCCAGGCTGCCAGCTCGTTGTCGCCGAGCAGCCCGCGCGGCTCGAAGCCGCGCAGGCGCAGGTCCTCGATCAGGGTACCGGAAAGCGGTGACAGCTCGCGGCAGTCTTGCAGCAAGGCTTCGGCGGTGGCGCGCGCGGTGCCACTCTGGAGATGCGCTTGCAGGAACTGCCGCAGGATGTCTTTGGTCTTGCCGGACTCCTGCGCCAACAGGCTGTCGACGAAACCCGCGACCGATCCGAGCGATACCCGCAGGCGCGCCAGGCCGACACCGCCGACCTGGAACACCTGGTTGGCCGTCAGCCAGCGCAGCAACACCTCGGGCAGTGGCTGCACATCGGTCGCCGTGGCGACGCGCCGTCGCCGCGCCACCGTGCCCACCATGCATGCCACGTCGGTGCGCAGCGGGTGCATGGCGACGGATGGAGCCAGCTCGAAGCTCAGGCCGGGGCGAAGACGGGATATCGACATGGCGGGCAGGGCGGCTGTTACTCGACCAGGTAACCTTCGCAGGAGAGCACCAGTTCTTCCATGGCCACATCCCCGCCGCCCTTGCCGGCCAGCGTCGGCCCGGTGTACTTGAGCGGCATCGCGCCTTGCAGCCGCCAGGTGGCGACCGGACCGTCGCGCGCCTCGTCCTGCAGGTGGATCACCACGGTGCGCTTGGCCTTGTGGCCTTCGGTGCGGGTCTGCTTGATCCAGTCGAACAACTCTGCGGTGCCGATCAGGCCGCGCTTGAGCGTCACGTCGCCGACCTTGTGAATGCCGGGGATCTTGCGGACATGGTTCTCGGCGTCGTTGCCGTTGCGGTACTCGGCGACCGTCATTTCCGTGACCAGGCCGGACACATCGGAAAATCCGCCGGCCACGCCGGTGCCCAGGTCGACCTGGAAGTTGAAGGCGCCGTAAGGGGTGTCGCGTGCAATCATCTCGTCGCTCCTTCAGTTCTCAGTTCCTGGCGTCGGCGGTTTTCTGGCCGATGCGGAAGATCACGAATTCGGCCGGCTTGACGACCGCCACGCCAATCAGGCAGATCAGGCGGCCGTTGTCCAGGTCGTTCTGGGTCATCGTGGTGCGGTCGCAGCGCACGAAGAAAGCCTCCTCCGGCTTGCTGCCGAGCAGTGCGGCGTTGCGCCACTCGTTGTAGAGGAAGTCGGAAATGGTGCCGCGCACGTTGGCCCACAACATCTCGCCGTTGGGCTCGAACACCGCCCACTGCGTGCCGCGGTCGATGCTGGCGCCCAGGTAGTTGAAATAGCGCCGTACGTTGAGGTATTTCCACTCCGGGTCGCTCGATATCGTGCGTGCGCCCCAGACCCGCAGGCCACGGCCGGGCAGTGCCCGCAGGCAGTTGACACCGATCGGGTTGAGCAGCTCCTGCTGGCCGAAGTTGACGGAGGGCTCGAAGCGCAATGCGCCGCGCACCACTTCGTTGGCAGGTGCCTTGTGCACGCCGCGCTCGACGTCGCTGCGGGCATAGATGCCGCAGACGAAACCCGAGGGTGGCAGTGCGATCTCGGCTGGCAGGTTGCGGCTCGGTGTGGCGAGCGGGTTGGCGACGATGACCCAGGGGTAGTAGAGGGCGCCGCGCGTGGAGTCCACCAGCCCGCGCAGCGTGCGCATCTCGGTGGCGGTGGCCGCTGGCGGCGCGTCGAGCACGGCCATGCGGTAGCGGCGCGGATCGGCCACGTGGGTCAGCAGGGCGTCCTGTATGCCCTGGTAGTCGGCCAGGGCTGACGGGTTGTAGCGGGCGGAGTATCCGGGTGCGGCAACGATGGACACGTCTTCCAGGCCGACCAGCAGGCCGAATCCGTCGCGGTAGGCGCCCACGCCCGGGCTGCCGCCGTCGGCGCCGCCGGTCAGCGCAAACGTCCTGGCCGGCTCTGGCGCCGGTGCACCGGCCTCGGCGGGAGTGCCCGCCTCGCCGCCGCCCAGGCCTTCGAGCAGGGCGTCGGCTGCCGGAGTGCCCGCGCCGAAGCGCAATGCCACGCCCAGTGTGAGCTGGTCCGAGCGCCGCGCCGGCTCGAATGCCATCTGCGTACCGATGAACATCGGATGCTGGGCACCCAGCGCCAGCCCTTCGAATCGCGCGTTGTCGCCGGCGCGGGTTTGCACCGTGACGTCGAGCAGCAACAGGTCGGCGCTGAGGGTGCTGGCCTCGAATTCGGCCAGCAGATCGGTCACCGTGCTGGCCGGTGCGCCGGCGGCGTCGAGTGCGCTGCCGCGTGTCCAGCTTCCGTCGGCCTTGGACCAGAAGCCCTGGACCGTGCCGGCTGCGTTCAACACGCGGGCGATGGAGCCGTTCGGGGCATTGCGCAGCCCGGCCAGGCCGGTGGGTTGTGCGACCTGTTGCACCGTGACGCTGGCGCCTTCGTACAACGCACCCGCGAAGCGTGCCTCGAACCAGGCCGCGGGCCGTGGCGCGGGTGTGCCGGCGGGTGCAGCCGGGTCGGGCGCGGGGGCAGCCAGCACCGGCGTACCCGAGCCGGTGGCAGTGGTCGCGTCGCCGGCCACCACGCGCACCACGTACAGTCGCGCGCCGCCATTGCTGAAGAATGCCTGTGCCGCGTGCGCGACGTAGTTGCGTCCCAGCAGCGGGTTGTTGCTGGTGCCCAGATCCTCGAGGTCGCCATAGATGCGCTCGAAGTCGGCGAAGCTGGTCAGCAGCTCTGGCGACAAGCCGCTCGGACCCTTGCGCGTGGGCCCGACAAACGCGCAGGTACTGGTACCCACGCCTTCGATGGATTTGGATCGGAAGCTGACTTCCTCGACATAAACGCCTGGTGCTAGGTATTCGGGCACAGTTCACCTCCTTGGCATGGACCCTTGCATCAATGGCTATCCTGAAACCGCTTCAGGGCCATGTCACCTTCTCCACATGGCGCCGGGTGGCGCCGGCGGACAAGACCTGGTGTTGCAGCGCGACGGTGCGAACCTCGGCATGCTGCTCGTCGCGGCGCCGCAGCACCCGCGCCGGGTCGGGAATCGGCGGCGCAGCCTTTGCTGCGCTGCTGCGAACGACCTGGCTGTCGAGCACCAGCGTGACGCCGGCGGAGAATTCACGCGTGAGCCCGGCCGGGCCGCCATCGGGCAATACCGGTGGCGCGCCGGCGATCACGATCAGTGCATCGCCATGGCGGTCGGTCATCGTGTGCTGCACGAGCAGACCGGCCACTTGCGGCCGGGTCTCGACGATCACGTTGGCCAGGCCTTGCGGTGGGTTGGTGCCGGCCACTTCGAGCGTCAGGCGCAGGATCGCCCATTGGGCGCGCACCGGCAGTGCGGCGGCGGGCCAGAGCCGGATGCGGACCGGCCAGAAAACATCGTCGGCGTCCGCCACCGGCGATGCCGGTGTTCCGAGCAGGCGGGGCAGCGACAAGGCGACGGTGCGCGGCAGGTAGCGGCCGCGCGGGTCTTCGACCTGCAAGGAAAAGTCTGAACGGACCGGGGTGGACGGCGCATCGTCGAACTGGCGCGTGTAAGCCGCATGGCCGTCCAGTTCCCGGATCACATAAAGGCCTGAGCGGTTGCGCAGCCATCCGACGCCCGGTGCGCGGATGTGCAGCGGATCGCGCACACGCGTGTCGGTCAGGTCGTCGACGAATTCGATGGCGCCAAACACGCGGCGTTCCAGGATTTCGTTCATCGCGCGCCTTCCGCCGGCGCGAGCACGTCGTCGTCCAGCGTGATCCGGGTGGCGACCACCGGTGCGTTGTCCGGCTCGGTGTCGAGGTCGAGTTTCACGTTGCGCGCCACGTAGCCCAGCGACGGCCGCAGTGGCGGCACCAGCACCTGCCACAACTTGCTGAGGTCGTCCAGCGTCAGGTCCTCCGGTGTCAGCGCCACCAGATCACCCGCCGCATACGCCCCGACATCGGCGAACAGGCTGCGGTCCAGCACCGGGTGCAGATGCAGTTCGCGCATGGCCCAGGCCAGCAGGCTCTGTTCCTTCAGCGCGGTGTCGGCCCAGATGCTGAGCAGCAGGTGCACATTGACGGTCAACGGGACCGGCGTGCCGGAAGGCAGGCTCGATGGCGGCCGGTTGCGCTGGTGCTCGTTGTGCGTGATGCGGTACAGCAGCAGCGTGAGTTTGGTGTCCTGACCGTCGAGTTTCTTGAAGTCGGATACGCCGGTCGGCTCGAACTTGCAGGTGATGCCGACGACCGGGCTCCGCTGGTAGGCACGCGAGAGGTGCTGTGCGAGTCCGCTTGTCAGCGCATGGATGGCGGAGATGCTGGCCATGGCGTCAGGACCCGTCCGCTGGCACGGATTCCATGGGAACCTCCTGTGCGCTACGCCTGTTGTTCATGGTGTACCCGCTGCATGGGTCCGGTCGCATGTGGCCGCCACCGCGTCGAGTTGTGCGTCGTTGCAGCAACGGCGATAACGCACCCGGCCGTCGGCTGCCACTGTCTCCGTTATCAATCCGCTCTGCTTCATCCAAAACAATGCCTTGTCCAGTTCGTCCGCCGCCACGACCATCCCATCCGCGAACCACCAGCGACATATTCCTTCCGCAGAATCGGAGGCTTCAGGGTTGTCGCGCAGGTAGCGGGCCAAGTTGCATACCAAAGTGTGCAGATCGGGGGCGTTGTTCATCGCCAATCAATCGTTTACGCGTGTACTGCCAGCAATAGCCATGCCATCGGGCGCAGGGCGCCAAGTGCCTGATTCGTATGGACTCGGCGCATTGATCCCGGCGTCGGGCCGGTGCTTTTTGTCCGTCGGTACAAACCCGTGTCGGGCACCTGGAAACGCTTCTTGGCGCATGCTCCGCCCGGTGGACATTTTTGTCCTGCAGGTGGAGCTTTTCATCCGGCGCCTGGCGTGTCACCCGGCGCGGCCGAGGCCGGGTGGCTTGCCGCGGCGCATGCGCGATACACCCGGTGCGCCGGATGCGGGGGGTCGATGGCCTTCGGGTGGCGTGCCGTGCCGGCGCGAAGCGGTGATCGGTTGGATGCTCGGGTGAACAGGGTCGGCAGGCGCCAGGGCCGCGTCTGCGGCCGTCGCTGCGGCGCATTCGCGGCGTGTCCCTAGTGGGGGATGTCGCGGAACTGACCGGGCTCGATGTCGTGCTTGCGCATCAGTTCGAAGAAGGCGCGCCTGTTTTTCTTGGCCGCCTTGGCAGCCTGCGTGACGTTGCCGCTGCTGGCGGACAACATCTGCTGCAGGTAGCCGCGCTCGAAGTTGTCCACCACGCGTGACTTGGCACTGCGAAAAGAGGTGTCAATGGCCGTGGCCGGCGGGTCCGATTCGATTTCGATGTCGCACTCCAGCAGCGCCGGACTGCTGGACATGAGCACGGCGCGTTCGATCACATGCTTGAGTTCGCGCACGTTGCCGGGCCAGTCGTAGCTTGTCAGCAACTGCAGCGCCGGCGGTGTGATGCCACTGACCTGGCGCTTGAACTCGCGCGCGAAGTGGCGCACGAAATGCTGCGCCAGCACCGCAATGTCCTCGCGCCGTTCGCTCAAGGCCGGCAGGTTGAGCCGCAGCACGTTGAGCCGGAAATACAGGTCCTGTCGAAACGTGCCGCGCAAGGCCAGTGCATGCAGGTCGCAGTTGCTCGCGGCAATCACCCGCACGTTCGCATGCTGAACATTGTTCGACCCGACCGGCCGGTATTCGCGTTCCTGCAGGAAGCGCAGCAGCTTGGCCTGCGCCGGCAGGGGCAGGCAATCGACATCGTCAAGAAACAATGTTCCGCCTTCGGCCTCGCGCACCAGGCCCGCACGCGCGGCCAGCGCCGTGGTGTAGGCGCCCTTGACATGGCCGAACAACTCGTTCTCGACCAGGTCGGCCGGGATCGCCCCGCAGTTGACGGCGATCCAGGGCCGGGATGCGCGTTCGGAAAGATAGTGGGCTGCCAGCGCGCAAACCTCCTTGCCGGTACCGGTGGCGCCCAGGATCAGCAGGTTGGCGTCGCAGGCGGCGATGGTCCTGAGCCTGGCCGATACCCGGGCCATTGCCGCACTGCGGTAGACCAGGCCGCGGATGCGCGGCTGCGCGGTATCGCGAAAGCGCAGGCGCGGCGCTTGCGGCAACAAGCCCATGATGCGGTGCAGCCTGGCGAGCAGTTCGCCCGGCGCGAAAGGGATGGACACGAAGTCGAAGGCGCCGGCGCCCAGCACGGCATCGAGCGTGTCGCTGCCGGCACCTTCCACCGCGGCCAGCACCGCCACGCAGGGAGACCGGTCCCGTATCTCCGCGATACGTCGCAGGGTGGGTTCGAGCGTCGCCGCACGGGCGACCAGAACCACCGCATCCAGGCCGTCATCGCGTGCCGGCAATGCCTCGCATTGGTAGATGTCCGCATGGGGACATTGCGCCAGTGCGGCGACCACTTCCGAGACAGCCGTCGACGGACCGTCGGCAGCCACCACGGCACAGTGAAAGTCTTTCATCGCGTCCTCCCCAACGGCACGGATCTCGGCCAGCCGTTTCGTGATGGTTCAAGGCGCGTTTCGCTTCGGCTTTTTTCTGGACGCTGACGCAGCGACCGTGACCGATAGCGAGGCGCGGGGTCAATTGGGGCAGTCTATGACGATTGTGTGTTCCAGGAAACCGGGAAATTGATGCATTGAGTTACAGCAACCCCGACAATTTCTCGGTGGCGGCGCGCCAGTTTGCCTGGTACGGCGCGAGCCAGTAACCATGCGGGTGCGACGGCGTAGCGGCATTTCGAACCCACCAGACCAGGGTCAATCCGCATTGCCAGCGGCGATTTGGTGCGCAAGGCCGGTGTCAAGGGCATGGTGCCTGCATCGGGGCGGGTCGACGCCGGCGTTCCGATCGCCATCGTCCAACTGCCGCAAGTTCACAAGCCTCTGGAGCCGGCATAACATGCGGCCGGGAAAGTCACACCGGCAACAAAGGAGCCCCATCACATGAAGTCCGCCGTCATCGTCATCGATGTGCAGCAAGGTCTTTGCGAAGGCGCAGGCGCAGCATTCGACTGCGCGGGGACCATCGATCGCATCAACCAGGTGACCCGCAAAGCCCGGCAGGCGCAGGTGCCGGTGATCTTCGTGCAACACGAGTCCTCCTCGGGGTACCTGGAGTTCGATACGCCGGCCTGGCAACTCGCGGACGGCCTGCAGCAGCAGCCGGACGATCCCAGAATCCGCAAGACAACGCCCGATGCGTTCCTGCGTACAGGGTTGGAAGACCTGTTGCGGCGCGCCGGCATCGACCAACTCATCGTTTGTGGCATGCACTCCGAGTTTTGCATCGACACAAGCGTGCGGCGGGCGCTGGCGCTGGGTTTTCCGGTCGTGCTGGTCGCGGACGGCCATACCTCGGCCGGCAATGCGGCGATTTCGCCGCAACAAGTCATTGCCCATGAAAACGCCACGCTGGTGAACATTGCGAGTTTCGGCCCGCGTGTGGAGACCCGGTCCAGCGCCGAGATCACATTCCCGGCTTGAGCGCAGGGTCGGTTCTCGCCGGCTGCGGGTGCACAATGGACGGCAGGATTCGCGAGCGAGGACCTGCATGATGATTTCTCCGACGGCTGTTGCACTCACCGGTTTCATGGCCTGGGCCTTGGCCCTGCTGGTCCTGATGGAAGCCATTCGCACCAAGCTGGTTCTCGCCGGCGAGGTTCCGGCCAACGGGTTCAACCCGGAGAATTCGAACCTGTCGCCGTTCATGCAGCGGCTGGCGCGTGCCCATGCGAACTGCGTCGAGGGCCTGCCGATCTTTGGCGGCTTGATGCTGGTGGCGCTGCTGACCGACCGTGCCCCGGTCACCGACACGCTGGCGTATGTCTTCCTGCTGGCGCGGGTGCTGCAGTCGTCGATCCATGTCGCGTCGGTGAGCGCGCTGGCGGTCAAGCTCCGGTTCACCGCATTCGCGGTCCAGATGGTGATCGGCGTTGTCTGGTCGTATCGATTGCTCCAAGGCCTGTGGGCATGATGTGCTGCCCGGCCCGATGATGTGTGGGGGCCGCGATGGGTGCCACGCAGACGTATCAAGTGTTCGCCGACCTGGTGCTGGTATTGCACTTCGCCGTCGTCGTCTTTGTTGTAGGGGGACTGGTACTGGTGCTGCTGGGCAACTGGCGCCACTGGCGCTGGGTCAATGGCCTGTTGTTCCGCTGGGCCCATGTCGCGGCCATCGGCGTGGTGGTGGTGCAGGCCTGGCTGGGCCAGGTCTGTCCGCTCACGACGCTGGAGTCCTGGTTGCGGGTGCAGGCCGGGTCACCTGCCTACCAGGCCAGCTTTGTCGAATACTGGGTGCAGCGGCTGCTGTACTTCGATGCACCGTGGTGGGTGTTCACGCTGGCCTATACCGTGTTCGGCGCGCTGGTCTTGCTGGCCTGGTGGCGTTATCCGCCGCGCCGGCGCCAGGGCCTGCGCGATACTTCCCCCGATTCCTGAGCGCCCGCCGCCTGCCCTTGCCATGCAAACCGTCCTGAATTTCTCCTACGGCTCCAACATGTTGAGCAAACGCATCCAGCAGCGGGTGCCATCTGCGCGCCCGGTGCGAGCGGCGGTATTGCATGGTTATGGTCTGCGCTGGCACAAGGCCGGCCAGGACGGCTCGGCCAAATGCGACATCGTCCAGACCGGTGCCCCGATGGATCGGGTCCACGGTGTCGTCTATGAACTGCTGGTCGCCGAAAAACATCTGCTCGACGCGGCCGAAGGA
>JBFJZP010000037.1:0-10675 GCA_041622095.1 Burkholderiaceae bacterium
CGCGCGATGCGGCGCAACAAAGCCGGTTTGCCCGCGTCCGGTATTGAAGCGGGCTTGAAGCGGGCGACGGTCAACCGCAAGGCCGCAGCGTCTTGCCGGCCAGCGCGGGGCGCAAGGAATCGATGTGAGGGCGCACCGTATCATCGACCCGGGCGATGCGAAACAGGTTGGCCCGGATCTCGGCCCGCTCCTGAACCACCTGTGCGGTGCGCACACCACGCCGCGTCAGCACGGCCAGTTGGGCGCTGGCCTGAGCCTGCGACGCATAAGCACCCAGCGACAGGCCATTGGCCAGTGCCGGGTTCTCGATCGGCTCGATGCGCAGGTTCAACGCCACCAGCTCCGAGCGCTTGCGTGCCAGCGCCTGCGCATCCGGGTACTGGCCCATATAGACGATCCAGCGCGCCGGCTCGGACACATCCTCCATCACCCAGCTGCCCGGCGGCAGCATCGCCTGCGCGCTCTGGCGCAACACGGCGGCCTGGATGTCGTCGAACAAACCGGCCTGCAGGCATTGCGGCGCGACCTGCGCGAGTGGCTCGGAGGCGGCGTTCTGGCGCGCCTGCTCGGCCGACAGGATGATCAGCAGGTCCGGCCGGATCTGCTGGTTCAGCCGGTCCGGCTCGCCTTGCTGGGCCGGTGCAAACCCGTAGGCCGCCAGCAATTGATGCGACCATGCGTAATAGACCGCATTGAGCAGAACCAGCAACAGGGCCAGGAATCGCAACACCGGCAGGACGCTTCAGCAGGATGTGCCGGGCGCAGCGCCCGACGGGCGCACACTGACTTCGGCACTGGTGACAGTTTTCATACCGCCGGAAGTATGCACCAGCAGGCCGCCGGCGTCGTCCACGCCTTGCGCGGTTCCGCTGCTGCCGTCGCTCAGCGTGACGGCATGGCCCTGCAACAGGTCGCGCTGGGCGAAGGCATCGCGGAACGGCGCGAAACCCTGGGCCTCGAACAACATCACCGCCTGTACCAGTGCCGGTGCGACACGCGCCAACGCCGCCGGCGCGTCGATGTCCGGCCACAACTGCTGCAACCAGGCCGGCGGCGTCGACAAGCCGGCGCCGTCGCGCGGCGCGATATTGATGCCGACGCCGATCACCGTATAACGCCCATGGCTGGTGCTGGCGGTTTCGATCAGAATGCCGGCGAGCTTGCGTGCGTCGAGCCAGACGTCGTTGGGCCACTTCAGACCCAGCCGCGCATGCAGGCTGCGCGCCACCGCGACCCCGACCGCCAGCGACAGGCCGGACCAGCTGGCCGGCGCCAGCGCCAGCCCCAGGGAAAACGTCAGCGCGGGTATCGCCGGTCCATGGCCATCGGCGCCGTCCGTGGCGTCACTGTGCCAGGACCGCCCCATGCGGCCCCGGCCGGCGCTCTGGTGCTCGGCCACCAGCAGGCAGGGCCCGGTCTGGCCGGCGCGGGCCCGGCGCATCAGTTCGGAATTCGTCGAATCAATCGTGGGCAACACCTCGACCACCAGGCCGGGCAGCACAGCCGCCAGCGATTCGCCCAGCGCCAGCGCGTTCCAGGCGGTCACCGCAGTGCCTTCGTGCCGCACACGGCGGTATTCGCCCTTGGGGCGGCCGGCTCAGCGAGCGCGGCTCTTGGGTGCGAGCAAGGTGCCACGGCAATTCTTCGCGCCACACCAGCACGGGTACTCGGCCTTGAGCTTCCTGGTATATCGCTCGTCGATGATCAGGCCATAGTCGTAATTGAGCTCTTCACCGGCGCGGATGTTGCGCAGCGCCTTGATGAAGACCCGGCCGCCTTCCTCGTCCGCTTCGCAGTTCGGATCGCAGGAGTGATTGATCCAGCGTGAGGAATTGCCGCCGTACAAGGCATCGATCACACGGGTCTCGTCGATATGGAAATAGAAGGTGTGATTCGGATCCTTCGGATCATGCGGGTGGCGCCGCTGCGCCTCTTTCCACTGGATGATCTCGCCCACATATTCGATGACGGTCTCGCCTTCGGCAATAGCCTGCACGGCGAACACGCCCTTACCATGGACGCCCGACCGGCGGGTCTGGATACGGCGACCGGCAACCGATGACTCTTTGGGGGTTTTGGCGGACACGTTGAAAACTTTGGTAATCTGAACTCGTATGGGCGCGCGCGTATGTGTGCGCCTGCATGGGTGTGCGCGTGTGCGCACGCGAGACTTTGGATTGTAGTCAGATGAAAAACGCAGTTTTGGGCAAGACGCTTGTCATTGCCGAGAAACCGTCCGTCGCGCAGGACATCGTGCGGGCGCTCACGCCCGTGGCGGGCAAGTTCGAAAAACACGAGGATCACTTCGAGAACGAGAAATATGTCGTCACCAGCGCGGTCGGTCACCTGGTCGAGATCCAGGCGCCGGAAGAATACGACGTCAAGCGCGGCAAGTGGAGTTTTGCGCACCTGCCGGTGATCCCGCCGCATTTCGACATCAAGCCGATCGACAAGACCAAGACCCGGCTCAACGCCATCGTCAAGATGGCCAAGCGCAAGGACGTGGATCAGTTCATCAATGCCTGTGACGCCGGACGCGAGGGTGAGCTGATCTTCCGGTTGATCCAGCAATACAGCAAGGTGCAGCATCCGGTGCGCCGTTTGTGGCTGCAGTCGATGACGCCGCAGGCGATCCGCGACGGGTTCGACAGCCTGCGCAGCGACGCGCAGATGATGCCACTGGCCGATGCCGCACGCTGCCGCTCCGAGGCCGACTGGCTGGTGGGCATCAACGGCACGCGTGCGATGACCGCATTCAACTCGCGCGACGGCGGCTTCTTCCTGACCACGGTCGGACGGGTGCAGACGCCGACGCTGTCGGTGGTGGTCGAGCGCGAGGAGAAAATCCGCAAGTTCGTCAGCCGCGACTACTGGGAGATCCACGCCAATTTCAAGGCCCAGGCTGGCAACTACGATGCCAAGTGGTTCGACCCGACCTGGAAGAAGGCCGCGGCCAACCTGGCCGCCGGCAATCTGGAAGAGGCCGATCCGGAGCTCAAGGCCGACCGCAAGTGGACGCTGGCCGAGGCCAAGGCGATTGCCGACGCGGTGCGTGGCAAACCCGCCACGGTGACCGAAGAAAGCAAACCGACGACACAGGCCAGCCCGCTGCTGTTCGACCTGACCTCGCTGCAGCGCGAGGCCAACGGCAAGTTCGGCTACAGCGCCAAGACCACCTTGTCGATCGCGCAAAGCCTGTACGAACGACACAAGGCGCTGACCTACCCGCGTACCGATTCGCGTGCCTTGCCGGAGGACTACCTGCCGGTGGTGCGTGACACCTTCGAGATGCTGGCCAAGAGCCCGATGAAGCACCTGGCGCCCCATGCCGCCACTGCGCTCAAGGGCAACTACATCAAGCCGAGCAAACGCATCTTCGACAATGCCAAGGTCAGTGACCACTTTGCGATCATCCCGACGCTGCAGGCACCCCATGGCCTGAGCGAGGCCGAACAAAAGATCTACGACCTGGTGGTGCGCCGCTTCATGGCGGTGTTCTTCCCGAGCGCCGAATACCAGGTCACGACCCGGATCTCGCTGGTGGACGTCCACAGCTTCAAGACCGAAGGCAAGGTGCTGGTCAAGCCGGGCTGGCTGGCGATCTACGGCAAGGAAGCACAGGACGAAGCACCCGACAGCGACGGCAAGAGCGGCGCCAACCTGGTGCCGGTGCAGCCGGGCGAGAAAGTGCTGACCGAGACCGTCAACGCCAAGGGCCTGCAGACCCGGCCGCCGGCCCGCTTCTCCGAGGCCACGCTGCTCGGCGCGATGGAAGGCGCCGGCAAGGCGATCGAAGACGACGAACTGCGCGCGGCCATGCACGAAAAGGGCCTGGGCACGCCAGCGACGCGCTCGAGCATCATCGAGGGCCTGATCGTCGAGAAGTACATGTTGCGCGAAGGCCGCGAACTGATTCCGACCGCCAAGGCGTTCCAGTTGATGACCTTGTTGCGCGGCCTGGGCGTGGAAGAACTCTCCAAGGCCGAACTCACCGGCGAGTGGGAATACAAACTCGCGCAGATGGAACACGGCAAGCTCAGCCGCGAGAGTTTCATGTCCGAGATCGCCACCATGACCGAGCGCATGGTCATGAAGGCCAAGGAATACGACCGCGACACGATCCCGGGCGACTACGCGACCTTGAACGCGCCATGCCCGAACTGCGGGGGCGTGATCAAGGAAAACTACCGCCGCTACACCTGCACCGGCAAGCCGGGTGTGTCCGAGCCCTGCGGCTTCTCGTTCGGCAAGACACCGGCCGGCCGCACCTTCGAGGTGGCCGAGGTCGAGCAGTTCCTGCGCGACAAGAAAATCGGCCCGCTGGAGGGTTTTCGCTCCAAGGCCGGCTGGCCGTTCACCGCGGAGATGGTCATCAAGTTCGACGAAGAGACGAAGAACTACAAGCTGGAGTTCGACTTCGGCGATGACAAGAAGGCAGAGGAAAGCGGCGAACTGGTCGACTTCTCCAGCCAGGAGTCGCTGGGCGCCTGCCCGAAGTGTGGCGCCGCCGTCTACGAACACGGCAAGAGTTATGTCTGCGAGAAGTCAGTGCCCACGCACGCGCAGGCCACGCCAAGTTGCGACTTCAAGAGCGGCCAGATCATCCTTCAGCAGCCGGTGACACGCGAGCAGATGGGCAAGTTGCTGGCACAGGGCAAGACCGACTTGCTCGACAAGTTCGTCTCGATGCGCACGCGCCGGCCATTCAAGGCGATGCTGGCCTGGGACAAGGAAGCCGGCAAGGTGGGCTTCGAATTCGCACCCTCCAAGTTCCCGCCACGCAAGCCGCCGGCAGGCTCCGGCGCCCGGACCGGCGCGGCACCGGCGGTGAAAAAAGCCGCAGCCAAGAAAGTGCCGGCACGCAAGGCGGCCGCGGTGAAGAAGGCGCCGGCCAAGAAGGCATCGTCTGCCGCCTCGAAGACGCCCAAGGTCGGAACCCTGCGTCCGAGCCCGGAGCTGGCGGCGGTGATCGGCGACGGGCTGGTCGCACGCACCGAGGTGGTCAAGAAGTTGTGGGACTACATCAAGGCCGAAGGCCTGCAGGACGCCGCGAACAAACGTGCCATCAACGCCGACGCCAAGCTGCTGCCAGTGTTCGGCAAGCCGCAGATCACGATGTTCGAAATGGCCGGGTTGATCGGCAAGCACCTGAGCTGAACACCGGCGGGCGGTCGTCTGCGGCGCTTGCCGGCAGACGACCGCGCTTCAATCCGCGCGGCGCTTGTGCGGCCCCAGCCAGCGCGGCAGGTACCAGTTGTGCACGCCGAGCAGTTGCATTGCGGCCGGCACCAGGAACGAACGCACGATGGTTGCATCGATCAGCACCGCCGCGCCCAGGCCGAAACCCACTTGCTGGAACATCACCAGCTCGCCACTGGCAAACCCGGCGAAGATCGCCACCATGATCAGCGCCGCGCCGGTGATGACGCCGGCGGTTGCACGCACGCCGACCCGGATCGCCTGCGTGTTGTCGCCGGTGGCCAGAAAATGTTCGCGGATGCGGCTGAGCAGGAACACGTGGTAGTCCATCGACAGGCCATACAGGATCGTGAACAGGAACAGCGGAATCCAGGCCTCGATCAGCGCCACCTGCTGGAACCCGAGTATTCCGGCGCCGACGCCACGCTGGAATACCAGCACGATCAGGCCGTAGGCCGCGCCCACCGACAGCAGGTTGAGCACGATCGCCTTGAGCGGCACCACCAGCGAGCGGAAAGCGACCGCCAGCAACAGGAAACTCAGGCCGAGCACGATACCGAACACGCGCGGCGTGTAGACGTCGGTGAGGTGGAAGAAGTCGATGTAGGCGGCGGCGTTGCCACCGACCTGTACGTTCGCGGCTACGCCGTCGAAGGCCTGGCGGATCAGCGGGTCACGCAGCCGGCGCACAGCGGATTGCGCGCCCTGGCTTTCCGCGTCGCCCACCAGCGGTATCGTCAGCACCGCCAGGTCGCCGGCCGGATTCACCTGCAGCGCAACCTGGTCGGCCACGAAGGCGTCGTCGCCATCCAGGCTGCTGCGCAAGCGCGCGATCGCCTGCAACAGCGGCAGCGTCGTGACCGCGCCATCGACCACCACCACCGCCTCCGAGATCGTGCCGGTGCGAAAGCTGCTTTCGAGCCGCTCGAAACCTTGCCGGGCCGGTGATTGCGCCGGCAAGGAGTCGATGCCGGAAAACCCGGTTTTCAGCTCCAGCGCCGGCACCGACAGCGCGAGCAACAAGCCGGTCGACAAGAGCAGGCTGGCCACCGGATGGCGGATCGACACGCCGGTCACCCGATCCCACCAGCGTCCGGCGGACAGGCGCCGGGGCAAGGGTATGCGCCAGGCGTCCAGGCGCGCGCCGAGCAGTGTCACCAATGCCGGCAACAAGGTGAACGCCGCCAGCAGGCACAGCAGCACCACCAGCATCGCGCCGGCCGCCAGGCTGCGATAGACGTTTGTCGGAATGATCAGCAGGCCGAGCAAGGCCAATACCACGGTGGCGCCGCTATAGGCAATCGCATGGCCGGCCGACGCGCCCGCGGTGGCCAGCGCCAGTTGTGGCGGCGCAGCCCGGGCCAGCTCTTCGCGGTAACGCGACAACACGAACAAGGAGTAGTCGATGCCCACCGCCAGCCCCATCATGACGACCATGTTGGTGACCAGGAAATAAGCCTGCACCAGCGGCCCGGCCAGCACCATGGCGGCCAGCGCCACGACGATCGCCGCCGCCGCAACCAGCACCGGCACCAGCGCTGCCACCACCGAGCCGAACACGACCAGCAACACCAGCAAGGCCACCGGCAGCCCGATCATCAGTTCCGCCCGCAAGTCCTGCTGTGCCAGCATCTTGAATTCGGTGCCGACGCTGGCGCGCCCGACCAGGTACCAGGTGATTCCGGACGAACCGTCCTGGCCGGCGAGCGCCTGCGCAAGCACACCAATCGTCTGCTCCGGATCGCGCACCCGCATCGGCACGATCGTGCTGTGCCGATCCGCCGAGACCAGCGATGCGTCACCGTTCAGGAAATAACTCAGCGCCCAGGTGATCACGTCACCTTCGAGGGCGGACAAGCGTTCGGCGATGGCCTGCGCCTGCGCCTGGAACGCCGGATCGTCCACCCGCAGCGTGTCGGAATGCAACACCAGCACCTCGTTCGGTCGAGCGGATTCAGGCCGCTGCGCGAAACGCTCGCGCAACAAGGCATCGGCCAGGCTCGAGCCGGATCCGTCGTAGCGCTGCACCTGGGTGGAGAAAGCACGGTCCCCGCGTTGCACGATCAACACGGTGCTCACCAGCATCACCAGCAGCCAGGCCGCGAGCACCCACCACGGGTGTGCCTGTGCAAGACCGGTCAGCCGGCTGGGTCGGCCCGCGCTCATGATCGTCCGGCGGCGGCGCACGGCCAACCGGTAGCGGACAAGGGTTCTGCAAACATGGCCCGGAGTATCGTCCACCGGTGGCCGGCTCAGCCCCGGCCAGCGCATCCCGCCGTGTCCGGCGCCGGAGCGTGCATGCTGTAACAATAGCGGGCTTTGGCCGGCCCGACTGGTTTAACCTTGCCCTATCGAGCCCCATCACTGCCCATGCCGACCCAAGCCCGCACGCTGATCCTTTTCGACTATGACTGGGACGCCATTGGCCATGCGGCTGCGGCGGGTGCCATGGGCCTGCAACTCGACCGCGACGGGTTCGACCTTTTCAGCTTTCCGAGCAATGCCCGCCTGGCCTGGTTCGACATCGCGCGGTATGTCGATAGCCTGGCGCAGCGCGCCCGACGCACGGGCTGGCAGGCGGTGACATCGCAGCATGAGCAATTCGGCGCCCTGGCAGCGGCGATGCTGGCCGAGCGCATGGGATGGCCTGGCACACCGGTCAACGCAATCCTGGCCTGCCAGCACAAGTTCCATGCGCGCCAGGTATTGCAGCGGGTGGCGCCTGAAGCCAATCCGGGGTTCCAGCTGCTGGACGCCGAATATGGCGCACCGATTCCCGACGATCTGCCCTACCCGCTGTTCGTCAAGCCGGTCAAGGCGGCGTTCTCGGTGCTGGCGCGCCGGGTGGACAACCGGGAGCAATTGCACCAGCACACCCGGTTCGGCCGCTGGGAGTTGTGGGTGATCCGCCGGCTGGTCGAGCCCTTCGATCGCATGGTGCGGGCCCGCCTGGGGCCGGCTGTTCCCAGCGCCCACCGCATGTTGCTGGAAACACCGGTGCAGGCCGACCAGTACAACCTCGATGGCTATGTCTTCGGCGGCCAGGTCCACGCGGTTGGCGTGGTCGACGCCGTCATGTACCCGCGCACCCAGGCCTTCATGCGGCACCAGTTGCCGACCCGACTGGACCGGTCGGTACAGGCCCGTGCGCTCGACATCGCGCGCCGCTTCCTGACGGCAGTCGGCTTCACCCATGGCCTGTTCAACATGGAGTTTTTCCACGATGCGGCCACCGACCAGCTGACGGTGATCGAGTTCAATCCGCGCATGGCGTCGCAATACTCCGACTTGTACCAGCGCGTGCTCGGCGTGGATCTGCATGCGATCGCATTGGCGCTGGCCCATGGCCGTGATCCGGCCGGATTGCCGAAGGCGGCGCCCAGCGCCGGTGCGGCGGCGAGTTTCGTCTACCGGGTGTTCCACCCGCAGGACAAGGTGGTACTGCCGACCATGCGCCAGCGTCGCGCCCTGGCGCAGGCGTACCCCGGCTCGTTGTTGTTCACCTACCCGAAGGCGGCCGATTCGATTGCCCGCGATCACAAATGGCTGGGCAGCTACCGGTATGCGATCGTGCACCTGGGCGGCCAGGATGCGGCCGACCTGCGCCGGCGCTGCGAGGTCGCCAGCGTGTTGCTCGGCTGGCCGGTGCCTTACACCGACCTGCCGTCGGACACGCCGGAGCGCGACACCACGACACGACCGGTCGCCGGTTCCGCGATCGGACTGGCGGTCCAACCGGATGCGTCGATGCCATGACAACGAATCGCCGGGTGGCACTGCTCGGCGGCGCGGCGGCCCTGGCTGGCTGCGCATTCACGCCGGACCGCAACCACGACGGACCGGATGCCCCCAGGGCCGTGCCGCTGCGCCGGCCGGTGCACACCGCCTGGGTCCTGAGTTCGGGCGGGCCGCGCGGCTTCACCCATGTGGGCGTACTCAAGGCCCTGGAGGAACTGCAACTGGCACCCGACCTGATCGTGGGCGCCTCGGTCGGCGCGCTGGTCGGCAGCATGTACGCCTCCGGCGTCGATGCGGCGCAGATCGAGGACATGGCGCTGCAGATCCAGCCCCTGGGTCTGGCGCGCCTGGCCATCGGCCAGACAGAGAAGCTCAGCGGCGCACCGATTGCCGAACTGGTGCGCCGCAGCGCCTTGGTGGCGCACCTCGAACACATGCCGCGGGCGATGGCCTGTGTCGCGACGCGGCGTGCCGACGGGGAAACCGTCGCCTTCACCGCGGGCGATGTCGGACTCGCGGTGCAAGCCTCGGCCGCCGTCGAGGGACGGTTCACGCCGGTGCGTATCCGTGGTCAGCAATATGTCGATCCGGACTGGAGCGCACCGCTGCCGGTGCGCATCGCGCGCGCGCTGGGCGCACAGCGGGTGCTGGCGGTGGACGCCAGCGCCCACCTGGATCGCACGCCGCCTGGCGCCGAACGTTTTCGCGCCACCGACCTGCGCAAGAAGGCGCTGGTCGATGCCGATGCAACTTATGCCGACCTGGTGCTCAAGCCCGATTTCGGCTACTGGGTTAACATGTCGGCCGCGTTTCGCGAACGCGCGATCGCGGCCGGATACCGGGACACCATGGCGCAGGCTGCGGCGTTGCGCCGTCTGCATTCCGGCTGAGACGCCGGCTTGATCAGGGTTTCGCCGGCACGACCTGCGGCGCACCCGGCATCACCGGCAAGCTGCCGGCCTTGCGCAGTGCCTCCCACTGCGCCTGCAGCGCAGCGTCGGAGCGGTAATGCGGCACCCGAAAAATCATGCGCTTGAGGCGCTGCACCGGCACGTTGGCGCCCGCCACCTCGGCGTCCCAGTACCGGTGCCCACGCTCGATGTTCAGCTCGGTTTCCATCTCGAAATGGTCACGCGACGACTGCCCGCCGAACACATACAGACGCCCCCGGTAGATGCGCCAGGTGTTCGGCCCGCCGCCGCCGCCGCCGGGAATCGCGTAGTTGATCCCATTGCTGCAATAACCACCGAACTGCGGCATGTAGGCCGCTGGATCACGCAGGAACTCGGCCTTGTGGGCCGCACTGGCGAACCGCCAGCTGACGCCGGCATGTTCGGCCTGGAACGCCGGGGCGCCCTCGATCGCCGCGCCCTGGGTGAAGTAAGCCACCGCGTCATGGCCTTCGAGCATCAGGCGCTCGGCGCCGGCAACGGCCACCGTGCGAAACGGTCCGACCGGCTGCGCCTGCGCCAGTACCAGGCCACTGCACATACCAGTGGCTGCGATCAACAGGATGTGTCGGCGCCGTACGGTCATGGCATGTTTCCTTTCTGTGCAGGCCCACGGTAGACGCCGCTGGCGATATAACCCATGCCCCACTGCGTGCTGCTCCATTGGAACCCGTCGCACTGCGCCGCGACGATGCTCCAGGGTTGCCACAGATCGGCTGGCTTGGCGTTGTAGGGCCGGTTCTTCATCCAGGCCAGCAGATTGAGCGGCCCGGTCCACCAGGGGAAGA
>JBFJZP010000038.1:0-10660 GCA_041622095.1 Burkholderiaceae bacterium
CACCGCCCCCGCCTACGAGCAGCTGGCCCTCTACATAGACGGCGAGTTCGTGCCGGCCGCCGGCCGCCGCGAGCAGGACGTCGTGAACCCCGCCACCGGCGCCGCTTTCGCGCGGCTGCCGCACGCCACCACCGAGGACCTGAACCGCGCGCTGGCCGCAGCCAGCAAGGCCTTCCAGAGCTGGCGCTTCACCTCGCCACTGGAACGCTCAAGGATCCTGCGCCGCGTGGCGGAACTCGTTCGCGAACGCGCGCCGGCCATCGCTCGCAACATCACCCTGGACCAGGGCAAGCCGCTGGCCGAGGCACTGCAGGAAGTGGCCACCTGCGCCGAGCACGCCGAATGGCATGCCGAGGAATGCCGCCGCGTCTACGGCCGCGTGATCCCGTCGCGCGCCGAAACCGTGCGCCAACTGGTGATCCGGGAGCCGATCGGCGTCTGTGCCGCCTTCACGCCCTGGAACTTCCCGTTCAACCAGGCGCTGCGCAAGGCGGTGGCGGCGCTGGGCGCAGGCTGCACGCTGATCCTGAAGGGCCCGGAAGACTCGCCGAGCGCGGTGGTCGCGCTGGCCCGCATCTTCCACGATGCCGGCCTGCCCGCGGGCTGCCTGAACATCGTATGGGGCGTGCCGGCCGAGGTTTCCAGCCACCTGATCGCCTCGCCCGTCGTGCGCAAGATCTCGTTCACCGGTTCCACCGCGGTCGGCAAGAGCCTGGCCGCGCAGGCCGGCGCGCAGATGAAGCGCATGACCATGGAGCTGGGCGGCCACTCGCCGGTGCTGGTGTTCGACGACGCCGACGTCGAAGCCGCCGCCCGCTTCCTGGCCCGCACCAAGGCGCGCAACGCCGGCCAGGTCTGCATGGCGCCCAGCCGCTTCTTCGTGCACGAGAAGGCCTACGACCGCTTCGTCGACGCTTTCGCCGGCATCTATGCCGGCCTCCAGGTGGGCGACGGCCTGGCGCAGGATACGCAGATGGGCCCGCTGGCGCACCTGCGGCGCGTGGATGCGATGCAGTCACTGGTGGCCGATGCGCGGGCGCGCGGCGCCGCCGTGCTGTGCGGCGGCGCGCGGCTGCCGGGCGAGGGCTACTTCTTTGCCCCGACCATCGTCACCGGCCTGCCGGACGACGCCCGCCTGATGACCGAGGAACCCTTCGGCCCGGTGGTGCCGGTCACCCGCTTCAAGAGCACCGATGAAGCCCTGGCCCGCGCCAATGCGCTGCCCTACGGGCTGGCCTCGTATGTGTTCACGAACTCGCTGGCCACCGCCAACCACGTTGCCAACCGGCTCGAGGCCGGCATGGTCAGCATCAATCACTTTGGCCTGGCGCTGGCCGAGACGCCGTTGGGCGGCGTGAAGGACAGCGGCATGGGCAGTGAAGGCGGCACCGAGACCTTCGACGGCTATCTGGTCACGAAATTCGTGTCGCAATCCTCGTTCATTCCCTGACCATAGTCCCCGGGAAGGTGCCCCCCTTCGGCACCGCTTCGCTTTTCGCCAACGCAATCAAAGGAGACATTCATGCCAAGAAGTTTTTCCCTCACCAGCTGGGCGCGTGCAGCCGCCGTACTGACACTGGCCGCCGCGGGCGCCACCGCCCAGGCGGCCGACCCGGTCAAGGTCGGCCTGATGCTGCCCAGCTCCGGCACCTTTGCTGACCTGGGCAAGGGCGTCGCCGACGGCTTCAAGCTGTACGTGCAAGAACAGGGCGGCAAGCTGGGCGGCCGGCCGGTGGAATACATCGCCGTGGATGACGAATCCAATCCGTCCAAGGCCAACGAGAACGCCAACAAGCTGATCAAGCGCGACAAGGTCGACGTGCTGGTGGGCACCATCCACTCCGGCGTGGCACAAACCATGGCCAAGGTGGCTCGCGAGACCAAGACCCTGCTGATTGTCCCGAATGCCGGAGCCGGCGAGATCACCGGCTCCATGTGCTCGCCGTACGTGTTCCGCACCTCGTTCAGTAATTGGCAACCGGGCTACGCCACCGGCCTGCTGGCGGCCAAGAAGCACAAGACGGCCGTGACCATCAGCTGGAAGTACGCGGCCGGCGACGAGTCGGTGGAGGGCTTCCGGCAGGGCTTCGAGAAGGGCGGCGGCAAGGTGCTGAAGGACCTCAGCCTGCCCTTCCCCGGTGTGGAGTTCCAGCCGTTGCTGACGGAGCTGGCGACCATCAAGCCGGATGCCGCCTACGCCTTCGTCGCTGGCGCGGCCCAGGTCAAGCTCGTCAAGGACTATGCCGCGGCCGGCCTGAAACAAAGCATCCCGCTGTACGGAGCCTTCCTCACCGAAGGCACGCTGGCAGCGCAGGGCGAGGCGGCCGCGGGCATGCAGACCGTGCTGCACTATGCGGATGGCCTGAAGAACCCCAAGAACGAAGCGTTCATCGCGGCGTACACCAAAGCCTACGGCAAGAAGCCTGACGTTTTCGCGGTGCAGGGCTACGACGCGGCCCAGCTGTACGACGCCGGCCTGAAAGCCGTCAAGGGCGACACGAAGAAGAAGGCCGAGATGGTCAAGGCGATGGAGAACGCCAAGCTGGACAGCCCGCGTGGCCCGCTGAGCTTCTCCAAGTCGCACAACCCGGTGCAGAACTACTACGTGCGCGTGGCCCGCGGCAACGAGAACGTCATGACCGACGTGATCGTGGAAGGCCTGGCCGACCCGTCGCGGGATTGCAAGCCGTAAGCACCGACCCGAGCGACAGCTGAACGCACGATGGACCTCGCCCTCATCCTGATCCAGACCCTGAACGCCGTGCAATACGGCCTGCTGCTGTTCCTGGTGGCCAGCGGCCTCACCCTGATCTTCGGCGTGATGGGCGTGATCAACCTGGCGCACGGCAGCTTCTACATGATGGGGGCCTATCTTGCGTTCAGCCTGTCCGCGCTCACAGGCAACCTGCTCCTCACCATCCTCATCGGGGTCGTTCTCAGCGCCTTGCTGGGGGCGGCGCTGGAGTGGGCGCTGTTCTCCCACCTATACCACCGCAATCACCTGCAGCAGGTGCTGCTGACCTACGGGCTGATCCTGGTCTTCGACGACCTGCGCAGCATGCTGGTGGGCGACGAGGTCTACTCGGTCGCCGTCCCCGCCTGGCTCAACTTCTCGGTGCCGCTGGGTGACGTGATGACCTATCCGGCTTACCGCCTGTTCATGTCCGCCGTCTGCCTGCTGGTGGCGCTGGGCCTCTACCTGCTGATCCAGCGCACGCTGGTCGGCGCCCGCATCCGCGCCGGCGCGTCGAATCGCGACATGGTGCAGCTGCTGGGCATCAACATCAACTGGCTGTTCCGACTGGTGTTCGCGCTCGGTGTCGGCTTGGCGGCCTTCGCCGGAATGATCAATGCGCCGGCCTCGACCGTGTCGCCCGGCATGGGCACCCAGGTGCTGATCGTCAGCTTCGTCGTCGTCATCGTCGGCGGCATCGGCTCCGTCTGGGGCGCCCTGCTCGCCTCCCTCCTGATCGCCTTCGCCGACACCTTCGGCAAGGTCTTCATCCCCGACTACGCGGGCATCGCCATCTACGTCGTGATGGCCGCGATCCTGCTGTGGCGCCCCGAAGGGCTGTTCAAGTCATGAGGTCGCTCATCACTTCCCCCGCGCGCGCCGTCATCGCCACCGCCTTCCTGGCGGCGCTGGCCGCGTTCCCCCTGTTCGAGCAGGAGTTCTACACGGAGATGGTGACGCGTGTCGTGATCCTGTCGATGTTCGCGATCAGCCTCGACCTGCTGGTGGGCTACACCGGCCTGATCAGCTTCGGCCACGCCGCCTGGTTCGGACTGGGCGGCTACGTCTTCGCCCTGCTGGGCACCAAGTACCGGCTGACCGAAAGCCTCTGGCTCACCATGCCGGCGGCCATGGCCGTCACCGCGGCGGCGGCGTTCCTGGTGGGCCTTTTCGTGCTGCGCACGCGGGGCATGTTCTTCATCATGGTGACGCTGGCCTTCGCCCAGATCTTCTACTTCTTCTTCCACGACGTCGAGGCGCTGGGCGGCAGTTCCGACGGCATGAACCTGCGCGGCAAGCCCTCCGCCGCCATCGGCGACTGGGTGCCCTTCGACCTGGGCCAGACCAACACGCTCTACTACTTCGTGCTGCTGCTGCTGGTGGCCATGCTGGTGTTCGTGGCGCTGCTGCTGCGCTCGCCACTGGGCCGCGCCTTGCAGGGCATCCGCGAGAACGAGCACCGCATGGAAGCCATCGGTTTTCCGGTGTTCCGCTACAAGCTGGCCGCCTTCACCATCGCCGGCGGGCTGGCCGGGCTGGCCGGTTACCTGTTCGCCGTGTTGAACAGCAGCGTCAACCCCGAGATGCTGTCCTGGCACCAGTCGGCCGACGTCCTGCTGATGCTAATCCTGGGCGGCATGGGACAGTTGTGGGGCGGCCTGATCGGCGCCTTCACCTTCGTGCTGCTGCAGGAAGTGCTGTCCACGTTCGCGGACAAGTGGCACCTGTGGCTGGGAATCGTCATCATCCTGCTGGTGCTGTTCCTGCCGGGCGGAATGATCTCGCTGCTGGACCGGGTCAAGGGCCTTTGGCAAGGGAGGCGGGCATGAACGACGTGCTGCTCAGAACGGTCAGGCTGCGCCGCACCTTCGGCGGCCTGGCCGCCAACGACAACGTCTCCCTCGAGCTGCGCCGCGGCCAGGTGCACGCGCTGCTGGGCCCCAACGGCGCCGGCAAGTCGACGCTGATCAACCTGCTGTCCGGCGACCTCAGGGCCACTTCAGGCCAGGTGTTCTACCAGGACCGCGACATCACCCGGCTGACGCCGCACGAGCGCTCGCTGATCGGCATCGGCCGCAGCTACCAGAAGACCAACATCTTCCCTGGCTTCACGGTGCGCGAGAACTGCCGGCTGGCTGCGCAGTCGCGTGAGCCGCGCGCGGCCCGCATCTTCAGCGACGCCGCCGCATGGGGCCCGTACCGCGCAGTGGTCGATGCCGCCCTGCGCGACGCCGGCCTGGCGGACGTGGCGGAACGACGCGCCAGCGAGCTGAGCCACGGTCAGCAGCGCCAGCTGGAGCTGGCGATCGTGCTGGCCACCAGGCCGCAGGTACTGCTGCTGGACGAGCCGCTGGCCGGCATGGGCCATGAGGAATCGCTGCGCATGCTCGAACTGCTGCGCGGACTGGTGGCTTCGCACGCCATCCTGCTGGTGGAGCACGACATGGACGCGGTGTTCTCCATCGCCGACGTGCTGACCGTGATGGTCAACGGCGTGGTGCTGATGACAGGAACGCCGGAGCAGATCCGCTCCAGCCCGGAGGTGCAGCAAGCCTACCTGGGCTCCGAGGAGACCATCCATGTCTGAGCTCGCACTGCAGGCACGCGGCCTGCACTCCTATTACGGCGCCAGCCACATCCTGCACGGCATCGATTTCACGCTGGCCCGCGGCGAGGCCGTCGGCCTGATGGGCCGCAACGGCATGGGCAAGTCGACGCTGCTGAAGTCGCTGATCAACGTGGTGAGCCCGCGCCAGGGGGAGGTCCAGGTGTTCGGCCGCTCCACCCGCGGCATGAAGATCCACGACATCGTCCGGCTGGGCATCGCCTACGTACCCGAGGGCCGCGGCATCTTCGGCAACCTGAGCGTGCGCGAGAACCTGCTGCTGGCGGCGCGGCCTGGCGTCGACGGCCGCCGCGAATGGCACTACGACCGCGTGCTGCAGACCTTCCCGCGGCTGGGCGAGCGGCTGCAGCACGGGGGGCAACAACTCTCCGGCGGCGAGCAGCAGATGCTGACCATAGGCCGGGCGCTGATGACGAACCCGCAGGTGCTGATCCTGGACGAGGCCACCGAGGGCCTTGCGCCCCTGATCGCCCGCGAAATCTGGCGGATCATCCGCCTGATCCGTGAATCAGGCATCGCCACCATCCTGATCGACAAGAACTGGAAGGCCGTAACAGACCTCACCGACCGTAACGTGATCCTGGTGAAGGGCCGCGTAGCGTTCGAAGGCCCGGGCGAAGCCCTGCGGGCCCAGCCGCAGCTGTTGGCCGAATACCTCGGCGTCTGACGCGCATGAACCTGCTCAAGCGCTACCCATCAACCCACCTATCCACCGTATCTTCCCTTTACAGGACAAACATCCCATGACCCATACGATCTCCAGGCGCGTCGCACTCACGCTGGCCACCGCCCTCGTCGGCGGCGTCGCCTTCGCGCAGACCAGCAAGACCATCAAGTTCGTCGTGCCGTTCCCGGCCGGCGGCACCGCCGACATCCTCCCGCGCTTGGTAGCGGAGAAGCTGCGCAGCACCTATCCGGGCGGCGTCGTGGTCGAGAACAAGACCGGCGCGGGCGGCAACATCGGAGCCGAGTACGTGGCCCGCGGCGATACCGACGGCAGCACCGTCCTGGTCTCGCCCCCCGGCCCGATCGCCATCAACCACCACCTGTACAAGTCGCTGCCGTTCGACCCGACCAAGTGGGTGCCGGTGACGGTGCTGGCCACCGTGCCCAACGTGCTCGCCGTGAGCAACAAGCAGCCGGTCAAGAACGTGCAGGAACTGATCGCCTACCTGAAGGCCAATCCCGGCAAGGTCAGCTTCGCCTCGCAGGGCAACGGCTCGACCTCGCACCTGACGGCCGCGATGTTCATGCAGGCCACCGGCACCCAGATGACGCACATCCCCTACAAGGGCACGGCGCCGGCGCTGGTCGATATCGTGGGCGGCAACGTCGACGTGTTCTTCGACAACATCAGCTCGTCGGCCCAATACCACATCGGCAACCGGCTGCGCATCCTGGCGGTGGCCGACGACAAGCGCTCGCAGACCCTGCCCGACGTACCGACGCTGATGCAGTCCGGGGTGCCGATGGAAGCCGTCACCTTCTTCTCGGTGGTCGCGCCCCCCGGCACGCCGCAGCCCGCCGTCAACGAGATGCAGAAGGCGATCGCCGACGCGCTGGCCATGCCGGAGATCAAGCAGAAGTTCTCCGAGCAAAGCGCCGAGGCGCGCGGCTGGTCGCCCGAGCAGACCGGCACCTTCATCAAGCGCGAATCGGAAAAGTGGAACAAGGTCATCAAGAGCGCCAACGTGACGCTGGGTTGAACGCCATGCAGGAACAGACGATTCACTGGAAAACCCCGGACCTGACCCGGGTGCCCTTCGAGGTCTACACCGACGCTCCGCTGGCGGCGCAGGAGCAGGAGCGCATCTTCCGCGGCGAGGTCTGGAACTACCTGTGCCTCGAAGCCGAACTGCCGGAGGGCGGCAGCTTCCGCACCACCTTCGCGGGCGACACGCCGGTGGTGGTGGTGAAGGACGACGACGGCGAAATCTACGCCTTCGAGAACCGCTGCGCCCACCGCGGCGCGCTGATCGCGCTCGAGAAATCCGGGAAGGTCGACGGCTTCCAGTGCGTCTACCACGCCTGGAGCTACAACCGCCAGGGCGACCTGACCGGCGTCGCCTTCGAGAACGGCGTCAAGGGCCAGGGCGGCATGGCCAAGAGCTTCTGCAAGGAAGAACACGGCCCCCGCAAGCTGCGCGTCGCCACCTACTGCGGCCTGGTCTTCGGCAGCTTCAGCGAAGACGTGCCCGGCATCGAGGAATACCTCGGCGACGAGATCTGCCAGCGCATCGAGCGGGTCCTGCACAAGCCGATCGAGGTGATAGGCCGCTTCACCCAGGCGCTGCCGAACAACTGGAAGCTGTACATGGAGAACGTCAAGGACAGCTACCACGCCAGCCTGCTGCACCTGTTCTTCACCACCTTCGAACTGAACCGCCTCTCGCAGAAGGGCGGGCTGATCGTCGACGAATCGGGCGGCCACCACGTCAGCTATTCGATGACCGACCCGGAGGCGGCCGACGAGTCGTACAAGGAGCAGGGCATCCGCTCGGACGACGCCAAGTACCGCCTGAAGGACCCCAGCGTGCTGGCCGGCTTCAAGGAATACGACGACGGCATCACGCTGCAGATCCTCTCGGTCTTCCCCGGCTTCGTGCTGCAGCAGATCCAGAACTGCCTGGCCGTGCGCCAGGTGCTGCCCAAGGGCATAGCCCGGACCGAGCTGAACTGGACCTACTTCGGCTACACCGACGACACGCCGGAGCAGCGCAAGGTGCGGCTCAAGCAGCTGAACCTGGTCGGCCCGGCCGGCTTCATCTCGATGGAAGACGGCGCCGTCGGCGGCTTCGTGCAGCGCGGCATCGCCGGCGCGCAGGGCCTTCAAGCCATCATCGAAATGGGCGGCGACCAGGCCGCTTCCAGCGAAGGACGCGCCACCGAGGCTTCGGTGCGCGGCTTCTGGAAAGCCTATCGCCACCACCTGGGCGCCTGAGCCGCCGGAGAACTGCCCATGATCGACCTGCTGGCCCTTTGCGCCTTCAACGCCGCCTACGCCCACGCCATCGACAGCGACGCGCTGGAAGAGTGGCCCGCCTTCTTCACCGAAGACTGCAACTACCGCATCACCCACGTCGAGAACGAGAAGGAAGGTCTGCCCGCGGGCATCGTCTATGCCGACTCGCGCGCGATGCTGGAAGACCGCATCGCCGCCCTGCGCGAAGCCAACATCTACGAGTTGCACCGCTACCGCCACCTGCTGGGCATTCCCATGATCGACGAGGCCAGCAGCGCCGGTGCCACCGCCCGCACGCCGTTCATGGTGGCCCGCATCATGGCCACCGGCGAGACGATGCTGTTCGCCACCGGCGAATACAAGGACCGCTTCGTGATGGAGGGCGCCAAGCTGCTGCTGGCCGAACGCGTGGCCGTGTGCGACAGCACCGTCACCGACACGCTGATGGCGCTGCCGCTCTGAAGCCCGCATGAGAAGAATCGCGCTGTCGGTCGGTGACCCCAACGGGATCGGCCCCGAAATCGTGCTCAAGGCGCTGGACGCCCTGCGCGGCGAAAAGCGGCTGCAGGTCACCGTGTTCGGCCCGGCCGAAGTGCTGCGTCGCACCGCCAAGGCCTGCGGCCTCGAGCCCGTCTTCCTGGCGATGACGCTGCGGCCGGTGGGCGAACTCCCCGCCTCCGCCGCCGTGCCCGGCCAGGTGAACGCCCAGGCCGGCGCCAGCGCCGTCGCCTCGGCCACTGCCGCGATCCTGGCCTGCCACGCCGGCGAGTTCGATGCGGTGGTCGCTGGACCGCACCACGAAACCGCCATCCACCAGGCTGGCATCTCCTTCAGCGGCTACCCCTCGCTGGTGGCCCGGGTCTGCGGACAGGCAGAGCACAGCGTGTTCCTGATGCTGGTGGGCGGCGGGCTGCGCATCGTCCACGTCACGCTGCACGAGAGCGTCGCGACGGCGCTGGCCCGCATCACGCCCGAACTGATCGTGGCCGCAACCCAGGCCGGCGTGCGCGCCTGCCGGATGCTGGGGCTGGAACGCCCGAGCGTGGCGCTGTTCGGCATCAATCCGCATGCGTCCGAAGGCCACTTGTTCGGTCCCGAGGACGAGGAGCGCGTGCAGCCTGCGGCCGAGTGGCTGCGCGCGTTCGGCATCGCGGTCGATGGACCGATGGGTGCCGACATGCTGCTGGCCGATCGCAAGCACGACCTATACGTGGCGATGCTGCACGACCAGGGCCACATCCCCGTCAAGCTGCTGGCGCCCCAGGCTGCCAGCGCCGTCTCCATCGGCGGCGAGGTGCTGCTGGCCAGCACCGGGCACGGCAGCGCGATGGACATCGCGGGCAAGGGCCAGGCCCGGCCCGACGCCCTGCTGCGCAGCCTGCGCCTGGTGGCCGGCATTTCCTGAAGCCCTTTTTCCCCGAGCAGTACCCATGGCATACGACATCCGCATCGCCGGCACCGGGGAGCATTTCTCCTGCGAAGCCGGCCAAAATATCCTCGACGCCGCGCTGAAGTCCGGCATCGAGATGCCCTACTCCTGCCGCAAGGGCGTGTGCGGCAACTGCGCCGGCGGCATCGCCTCGGGCAGTGTGCAGTGCCCGCCCAACGACGTCGCCGGTCCGGGCCAGGTGCTGTACTGCCAGTGCCAGCCGGAAGGCGACCTCGAGATTGTGCCGGAGGCCTGGCACCGGTTCGACCCGTCGGCGCGCAAGCAGCTGACGGTGAAGGTGTTCCGTAACACCCTGGCCGCCGACGACGTCAGCGTGCTGCAGTTGCGCCTGCCGGCCGGCCAGCGCGCCAAGTTCAAGGCCGGCCAGTACCTGCAGGTCGCGCTGCCCGACGGCAGCCGCCGCTCTTATTCGATGGCCAACCCGCCGCACGAAAGCGACACGCTGCAACTGCACATCCGGCATGTGCCGGGCGGCCAGTTCACGCACATCGTGCCCACGCTCAAGCAGGGCGACCTGCTGGAAGTCGAGCTGCCATTCGGCAACTTCGAGCTGAAGGAGGAGAGTTCGGCGCCGATGCTGTGCGTGGTCGGCGGCACCGGCTTCGCGCCGGTCAAGTCCCTGCTCGACGACCTGTTGAAGAAGAAAGTGCAGCGTCCCGTGACATTGATCTGGGGCGGCCGCAACAGCGGCGGCCTGTACCTGATGCCGGCGGTGGAGCGCTGGCAGAAGCTGATGGCGGACTTCACCTTCATCCCCGCCATCGAGAACGCCGACGATGCACAGGCCCTGGGCGGCTTCCACGGCCGCGTCGACGAGGCCGTGCGCGCTCACTGCCCCGCGCTCGCCGGCTTCGAGGTGTACTGCTGCGGCGCGCCGCCGATGGTCGC
>JBFJZP010000039.1:0-10628 GCA_041622095.1 Burkholderiaceae bacterium
CCGGGCGCACCGCCGAGCTCGAGGCCATGGCCCAGGCGCTGCGCCTGGAGTCGGCCGCGCTGCAGGAGTCCAGCCTGACCGACGCGCTGACCGGACTGCGCAACCGCCGCTACTTCAACCAGCATATCGAGGCCGATGTCGCGCTGGTCCTGCGCCGCCATGCCGGCCACCTGCGGCATGGCGAGCCCGCGCCAGTCGATGCCGACCTGGTGTTCTTCCTGCTCGACATCGACCAGTTCAAGCAGGTCAACGACCGCCATGGCCATGCCGCAGGCGACGCGGTGCTGATGCAGATGCGCAGCCGCCTGCAAGGCGTCTTCCGCGATGCGGACTACCTGGTTCGCTGGGGCGGCGAGGAGTTTCTGGTGGTCGCGCGCGGCACCTCGCGGCTGTTCGCATCCGAACTCGCGGAGCGCGCGCGCAATGTCGTCGCCGGCGAACCCTTCGACATCGGCGGCGGATTGCACCTGGCGAAAACCTGTTCGATCGGCTTCGCGAGTTTTCCGCTGTGTCCACGGCATCCGACCGCCGTGGACTGGACCGCGGTGCTCCGGATGGCCGATGCCAGCCTGTTTGCGGTCAAGCATGCGGGTCGCGACGGCTGGCTGGGTGTGCTGGAATTCAAGACCGATTCACTGCAGGTCCTGCAGAACGTGGCCGATCGTCCTGTGACCGAATGGGCCGCCATGGATGGCCTGGTCATGGCCTGCTCACCAAACCTGACCGCACGCCTGCCGCAGCCGGACCGATCAGGCCGTCATTGAGCGGCCGGCGGCGCGGCGGCTTTCAGGCCGCCGTGGGGGCGGAACCCATCGCCTCGCCCAGCCGGAGCGCGCGCTCGGGCGCCCATTCCGGGTTGAATGCGAAGCGCCCTTTCGGAAACAAGGCCACCACGGTGGAGCCGAGCAGGAAGCGGCCCATCTCGTCGCCGCGCTGGAAATCGATGGCCTGGCCGGCATAGTCCCAGCGGCGGGGTTTGCCCGAACGCGGCGGGTTGACGACCCCGTGCCAGGTAGTGGCCATGCTGCCGACGATGGTGGCGCCCACCAGCACCAGCACGAACATGCCCTTGGCGGACTCGAACACACACACCACCCGCTCGTTGCGGGCGAACAGGCCCGGCACGCCACGGGCCGTCGTCGGATTGACCGAAAACAGGTCGCCCGGCACATACACCATACGCACCAGGCGCCCGGCGCAGGGCATGTGGATGCGGTGGTAGTCCTTCGGGCTCAGGTACAAGGTCGCGAACAGGCCATCGTCGAACTGCTTTGCCAGCTCGGCGTCGCCGGCCAGCAGCGTCGTCGTCGAGTAATGGTGGCCCTTGGCCTGGAAGATCTGATCGTGTGCAATATGGCCGAACTGGCTGATCGCACCATCCACCGGGCAGATCACGTCCGCATGTGACAGCGGCCGCGCGTTGCCCTTGAGTGCGCGGGTGAAGAAGTCGTTGAAGCTGGCGTAGTTGCGGATGTCCGGATCGGCCGCCTCCTGCATGTTGACGCCGTACTTGCCGACGAACCAGCGGATGATGGCGGTGGTGATCGCCCCCGCCTGCATCGACGCGATGAGTCCGCCGAACTGGGTCATCAGCCGCTTGGGCATCAGGTACTGGGACAGGACTTTGGAGCGATCGGACACGGGGCGGGCGGTGGCAAGGCCACGGGGAGGCAAAAGGTGGGCGATTATATCGAGCGCCTCCTGTTGGCCCGGCTCGGCGAAAGCGCCTCGCCCAAGCGAACGCGTACCCCTACCCGCAGCGCGGAGGCATGCAGATACGCGCCAGGCATCACAATGCAGGCATGTCGAACGCACGCATCCCTCCGATCCAGTGCCTGCTGACCTTCGAGGCGCTGGCGCGCCTGCGCAGCGTCACGCAGACCGCCGACGAACTGTATGTGACACCCAGCGCGGTCAGCCACCGCGTCAAGCAGCTCGAACAGATCATCGGCACCAAGCTGTTCGGCCGCGCCGACTTTTCGCTGACGACCGACGGCAGCGAGTACCTGGCCCATGTGCGCGAAGGCCTGGCCACGCTGCAGAAGTTCCCGGGCCGTAACGGTGCCGGCAGCGGCAAACGCAAGCTGCGCCTGGCGGTGACGCCGACCTTTGCACGCTCGATCCTGATCCCGCGCCTGCGCCAGTTCACCGAGGCCTATCCGGAGATCGACGTGACGCTGCAGGTGTCGATTCCGCTGCTCGACGTGGTGGCCGAAGACGGCGATCTGACGGTGCGTTTCGGCACCGGCCGGTATGCCGACGTGGAGCACCTGTGCCTGCTCAAGGACCTGGTCACGCCGCTGGCCTCGCCGGCCTTCGTCCGCGAACATGGGCCGTTCGAGACGCCGCAGGATCTGGAGGGTGTCCCGTTGCTGCGCAGCCCGCTCGAGCCCTGGCGCACCTGGTTCGGCGCGCACCAGCTCGACTGGCCGGAGCCTTTTGAAGGTTCGCAGTTCAACGACATCGGCCTGATGTGCGACGCCGCCGCCGCCGGCATGGGCGTCGGCCTGATCCGCCTCAAGCTCGGCGCGCCCTGGCTGGACAACGGCACCCTGGTGCGCCTGTACGACCATGACGTGCCCAGCCCGCATGCGCATTACCTGTGCTGGCGCGCCGGCACGATGGAGCGCTGGGAATGTGCCGCGTTTTCGGAGTGGTTGCAAAAGAGTATCGGAACGGTGAGCTGAATAAGATTGCGCCGCCGGCCCCATGCCTGTGGATCCCGCAACAGGACCAATCCAATGCCCCTCACGGTTCGTATCGCAGTGGCATCCGACATCGCGGCCATGCACCGGGTGCGCCTTGCCGTGCGCGAGAATCGCCTCACGTCGTCCATCACGCCTGCGCATTACATCGACGCCATCGAACACACCGGGCGTGGCTGGGTTGCCGAGCAGGGCGGCAAGATCCTCGGCTTTGCCGTGGGCAACCGGGTGACCGGGTGACCGGGCAACCGGGTGACCGGGTGACCGGGTGACCGGGTGACCGGGTGACCGGCAATACTATGAGTTGCACAATCCCCAGGCGGTTTGACAACACGCGCAGCACCCACCCGATGCCGGCATTGATCTTCGTCTATGGAACCCTCAAGCAGGGTTTCCCCAACTACCCGCGCAACACCGGGCGGCGGGTGCCGGGTGACTTCCGCACCTTGCAGCCGTTTCCGCTGTACGTGGTGCAGTTGCCCAACGAAGACCGTGCACCCTGGCTGATGCACAGCCCCGGCCAAGGCAGCCCGGTCACCGGACAGGTGTTCGAGGTGGACGACCACCTGTTGCAGGCGATGGACCGGTTCGAGGAGGTCGGCCTGCCGCAAGGTTACGTGCGGGTGGCGATCGACCTCGAAGCCGTCGACGCGCCTGGCCAGCCCATCGCCAGCTATGCGTATGTGAAGCCGCAGCACCAGCTCGCCGAGTGCCTGGCCATCGAGGGGCCGTTCGCGGAATACACACTGGAACTGGCGGCCGGTTATCGGCTCGAACTGGACCCGTGACCGCGCCAGTCCGGTGCTGCAGCTGGCACCCGTACTGACCGGCTGGCCGACCGCCGCGGCACCGTCGGCCCAGGGGGCTCAGCCGGCGGCGCAAGCCTGCAGCGTCGTGGCCCCCGCCGCGATCGGCAGCCAATGCGTCATCCGCCGACACACGCCGTCGATGCACAGTTCATAGTCAGGAACGAACTCCGACCGTGCCAGCACGATCTCGCGTCGCCACGGATCGGCCAGCCGGTAGCGCCAGACGCCACCTACCAGCGTGGCGCCATCCGGCGGTTCCATGCCGGCGCCGGAGCCGCGGATACGCGCCTGCGACAGGTGCAGCCAGGTGCCGGCGACTTCATAGTCCTCGGCCCATTCGATTTTCTCGATCGAATGCTGCCAGCGCAGCGTGAACTGGCGCACCGGCAGCTGCACCTGCAGGCTGCCGGCGACCAGGCACAAGGCCGCCAGCACCGACACGGCTGGTCAAGCCTTGCGCCGCTCAGGCAGTAGCGGCATTCTTGAGCCGGCGTGCACGCATGACGTGCCACAGCAGCAGCACCGATGCCATGCCCAGGCCGATCTCGTCGGAAACCGGCAGCGCGACCACCAGGAAGGCCGCAGCCACGAAGGCCCAGACCCGCTCGATCCAGTGCAAAGGCGCGAACCAGTAACCGATCGCGGCGCCACCCCACAAGGCGATCGCCACCAGTGCCTTGAACACGATGTAGCTGGTATCGAGCCAGGTGCCACCTTGCAGCATCAGCGCCGGTGCGTAGACCGCCATGTAAGGCACGATGAAGCCGGCAATCGCCACGCGCATCGCCTGCATGCCGATCTTCATGCCGCTTTCCTTGGCGATCGGCGCCGCCGCGAACGCGGCCAGTGCCACCGGCGGCGTCAGGTCGGCCATGATGCCGAAATAGAACACGAACATGTGCGAGACGATCAACGGCACGCCCAGTTCCAGCAGCGCCGGCGCAGCCAGCGAGCTGGTGATGATGTAGTTCGGGATCGTCGGAATGCCCATGCCTAGCACCAGGCACACCAGCATCGTCAGCACCAGGCTCAGGAACAGGCTGTTCTGGCCGATCTGGATGATGTAGCCGGCAAACAGCGTGGCCGCACCGGTCAGCGTCAGGATGCCGATGATCACGCCCACCAGCGCGCAGGCGATACCGACCGGCAGCGCATGGCGCGCGCCGTCGGCCAGGGCGTTCAGGGCCACCTTCAGCGTCGCGCGGCCACCCTTGGCGAACCACAACACCGCCGCCATCAGCAGCGCCAGGCCGATGATGGCCTGGATACCGTACTCGAAGAAGCTCGACGCCGCCAGGCCGATCAGCACCCAGAAGATGATCTGCAAGGGCCGGCTGCCGAAGTTCTTGGCCAGCGAGGCGCCGAAGATCAGCACCACCGTCAGCGCCAGTCCGACCATGCCGGAGAACAGCGGCGTGTAGCCGGCGAACAGCAGGTAGACCAGGATCGCCAGCGGCAGGATCAGATACCAGCGCAGCTTCATCGCCGCCCACGGGTCGGGACACTGCTCTTTCGGTATACCCAGCAAGCCGGCACGCCCGGCCTCCAGGTGCACCATCAGGAACGCGGTAATGAAGTACAGGATGGCCGGAATCGCGGCCGCCTTGCAGATCTCCAGGTAGGGCACGTCGATGGTCTCGGCCATGATGAAGGCCACCGCCCCCATCACCGGCGGCATGATCTGCCCGCCCATACTGGACGTGGCCTCGACGCCACCGGCAAACGATGCCTTGTAGCCGAAGCGCTTCATCAGCGGGATCGTGAACTGCCCGGTGGTGACCACGTTGGCCACGCCGGAGCCGTTGATCGTACCCATCAGGCCGGACGACACCACCGCCACCTTGGCCGGACCGCCCTTGGTGTGGCCGAACAGGCCCAGCGCAAAGTCGGTGAACAAGGTGATCATGCCGGCCTGTTCGAGGAAGGCACCGAACAGGATGAACAGGAAGATATAGGACGACGACACATAGGTCGGCGTGCCGTAGATACCTTCGGTGCCGAAGCCGAGCTGGCCGACGATCTGGTCCAGGCCATAACCCCGGTGTGCCAGGTCGCCCGGCAGATACTGGCCGAACAGCCCGTACAACAGGAAGGTCAGGCAGATCAGCGGCAACGCGAATCCCATGACGCGGCGCGCCGCCTCGAACACCAGCGCGATGGTCAGGATGCCCACCACCATGTCGGCGTCGGTCATTTCGCCGGCGCGTTGTACCAGGTCGGCTTCGAACACCCAGTGGTACAGGCCGGCGACGAACGCCGCGATGCCGATGCCCCAGCCGAACGCACGCTTGCGCAACGGCGGATGCAGCACGAATACCAGCCACAGCAGAAAGCCGACGTGCACTGCGCGCACGATCGAACTCGACAGCGGACTGAATGCCGCGGTGACGATCTGGAAGGTCGAGAAGACAATTGCAACCCAGAACAAAGCGCCGGCAAATGCCGGCGCGTGACTCTCGGTTGCATGCAGCACGGCGGGCTTCTCAGCCGCCGCACCGGATGCATTGTGGGCCATGTCTTACTTCATCAGGCCGACTTCGCGGTAGTACTTCTCCGCGCCTGGGTGGAAGGTGACCGGTGTACCGCTGGTCGCGCCCTGTTTCGTGATGCCCTTGGCGGCCGCATGCGCGGCGACCATGGTGTCGAGGTTCTCGAACATCGACTTGGTCATCAGGTAGACCACGTCGGCCGGAACCCCCTCATGCGAGACCAGGAAGTTCTTGATCGCCGCGGTCGGAACATCGGCAGTCTGGCCGGTGTAGGTGTTCGCCGGAATGACCGAGGGCTGGTAGGCCGCGTCACCGACCTTGGCCACGACGTCGGCCGGGATCGGCACCACGATGATCTTGATCGAGGTCGACAGGTCGCGGATCGAGGCCACGCCCAGGCCGGCGGACTGCAAGGTCACGTCGAGCTGGCGGTTTTTCATCAACTCGACCGACTCGCCGAAGGCCAGGTATTCCACCTTGGCGAAATCGGCATACGACAGGCCGGCCGCCTTCAGGACCGCACGTGCGTTGAGTTCGGTGCCGGATTTCGGCGCACCGACCGAGATGCGCTTGCCCTTGAGGTCGGCCATGGTCTTGATGCCGGCATCGGCACTGGCGACGATCTGAATAAAGTTGGCATACATGCCGGCCACCGCGCGCAGCTTCGTCAGCGGGCTGTTGAAGCCGGCCTCCTTGTCGCCCTTCCATGCGTCGGACAATGCGTCGCCCAGCGTCAGCGCGATCTCGCCGCGGCCGGCCTGCAGCAGGTTCAGGTTCTCGGCCGAGGCCTTGGTCGACTGCACCGTGACCTTGGCGTCGGGCAACACCTTGGCGTAGATCTGCGACAAGGCCACACCCATCGGGTAGTAGACACCGCTCTGGCCGCCGGTGAGAACGTTGATGAACTTCTGCTGCGCACGTGCCAGCGGGGTCAAGGCCATCGATGCGACACCTACGGCGCCCAGCACCACGGAACGGCGACGGATGGCGGTCTGAATAATGCTCATGAATACTCCTGCAAACCAGTTGAATGGGGGTTGCGCGTGAACACGCGCGCCTAGTGCAAGGACTCTACCATGGGGGCCACTGCCAGGAATCGGGATATACCCGCTGCAATCCTTGGCCCGCAAAGGTATGTGGCGGTGGTGTACCGCCCCGAGCAGTGTCAGTCTGCCGGTGGCGGCGCGGGTTTGTCCACCAGAGGCAGGCCGGCGTCTTTCCAGGCCTCGAAGCCGCCACGCAGGTAACGCGCGTTCAGTCCGCGTGCGCACAACTGCGCGGCAGCCTGCTGGCTGACCTCATGGCCATGGACGCAATACACCACGATCTCGCGCGCGGTGTCGAACTGGCCGGCCCACTGCGACAACGCCTCGGGGTCGCGCCACACCGCACCGGGCAACATCTGGCGGGACTGCGCAAAAGCCGGTGCGCGGCGCACGTCGATCAACGTGGCGCCGGAAACATCGGCTGGCTCGGCGAACAGCACCTCGCTCTTGTCGTCGGATGGCAACATGACTTTTCTCCTTTCTTCAATCAAGATAGCAGGACCGGCCCCATGGTGACCACCAGTCCGGCCAATGCACACACCGCGATCAGGCTCATGACGCCGACCTTGAAGCGGAACAACGCCAGCACCGCCGCAACCGTGATCGCCGCGGACACCGCATCGAACGGCCCGGCAAAACCCTGCGGCCACCAGACATGCCAGGCGAAGAACAACGCCAGGTTCAGGATCACGCCGACGACGGCGGCGGTGATCGCGGTCAGCGGCGCGGTGAAGGCCAACTTGCCGTGGGTGGTTTCGATCAAGGGTCCGCCGGCAAAGATCAGCACGAAGGACGGCAGAAAAGTAAAAAAGGTTACCACTGTCGCGGCCAGTGCGCCCGCCAGAAAGGGCGCGTCCGGCCCCAGCACCTGGGCCAGCCAGCCGCCGACGAAACCGACGAAGGCCACCACCATGATCAGCGGACCGGGCGTGGTCTCGCCGAGCGCCAGGCCGTCGATCATCTGCGTGGCCGACAACCATTGGTGATGCTCGACCGCGCCCTGGTAGACATAGGGCAGCACCGCATAGGCGCCACCGAAGGTCAGCAGGGCCGCCTTGGTGAAGAACCAACCCATCTGCGACAAGGTGGCCTGCCAGCCCCATACCAAGACAATCAGCGCCATGGCGCCAGCCCACAGGCCCAGTGCCAGCAGCAGCAAGCGGATCAGCCGCGCGCGCGAGAAGCGCGCATGGCGCGGCGTCGGCGTGTCATCGTCGATCAAGGCGCGGCCATGGCGGGCGCCATGTGCGCCATGGCCGCCACCCAGTGCAAATGCCGCCGGCCGGTATTGCCCGCCAAGATGACCGAGCACCGCCGCGCCGAGCACGATCGCCGGAAACGGCAGCCGCAATGCAAAGATGCAGACAAAGGCCAGCCCGGCAATCGCCCACAACCAGCGGTTCTTCAAGGCCCGGCTGCCGATGCGCCAGGCCGCATGCAACACGACTGCGGTAACGACAGGCTTGATGCCGTAGAACAGACCGGCGACCACCGGCAGCTGGCCGTAGGCCATGTAAATCCAGGACAACCCGACCAGGATGAACAGGGACGGCAACACGAACAGCCCCCCGGCGACCAGCCCGCCCCAGCTGCGGTGCATCAGCCAGCCGATATAGGTAGCGAGTTGCTGCGCCTCCGGCCCGGGCAAGACCATGCAGTAGTTGAGCGCATGCAAAAAGCGCTTCTCGCTGATCCAGCGCCGGCGCTCGACCAGCTCGGTGTGCATGATCGCGATCTGCCCGGCCGGCCCGCCGAAACTGACGAAGCCGAGCTTGAGCCAGAACCAGAATGCCTGGGCCAGGCTCACCGGGGCCGGGGCATCGGCGATCGACGGGCTTGCCTCTGCACGCGGTTCGGGACGATGGGTCATGGTGTGTGTGTCGGGTTGCCGCGGGGCGCGGCATACAAGGCGTCGAAAACCGCACCGGCGGACTGCACGAGTGCGTCGTCATCGGCATGGATGGCGCGCAGGCCGCCGAGTACCGCCTCCAGGCCGGCCGCCTGCGCCACCGGTATGCCGCCGGTATCGAGGTAGTGCACGCAGGCGCCGATCGCCAGCAGGCCGGCATCCTGCTCCAGCCCGAAGCTGGCCATCAGCACCTCGAACGTGACCCGGTTGCCGACATGGCTGAACCGTGCACCGTCGAAGTCGAATCCAATCGCCGCCTTGGGCGTTGGGCAGGGTCGGCAAGGTGACGATCAGGATGGCGAACATGTAGAAATATCTACTTCCAATTACGAAATATATATGACATTACATCCGCCGAAACACCCGCACAAGCCACAGTCAGAACTTGACCGCGCCCGCTGGCAGCACGTCGATCGCCGCATGGTCGGCCATCAGGAACCACATTGAGAACAGCTTCGGCTCCTTGACCTGCGGCGACCCGTTGATCGTCGAACCGGCCGCCATGCCAGCCCTCCTGGCCTGCGCCCGGCATTCGCCAGCGGCCGATTCACGCCCGGCTGCAAATTTCGTCAATACGCTGCTGCGCCCGGGGCTCTATGATGGTCGTAACGGATCGCCCCCGGAGTCCCACCATGCCGACCGAAGAAACCCTCGCCCCACCGACGACATCGACACCGTCCAGCCGCACGCAACGCCAGCAGGCGGTGGTGCAGGCGCTGAGCGCGGTGATGCCCGTGCACGCCTTGTTGTGGAACAACGAAGACACCACCCCGTACGAGTGTGATGGCCTGACCGCCTACCGCCAGCGCCCGCTGGTCGTGGCCCTGCCGGAGACGCTGGCGCAGGTGCAGGCGGTGCTGCAGACCTGCCACCGGATGGACGTGCCGGTAGTGGCACGCGGCGCCGGCACCGGCTTGTCGGGTGGCGCCATGCCGCATGCGCTGGGCGTGACGCTGAGCCTGGCCAAGTTCAACAAGATCCTGCAACTCGACCCGCTGGCGCGCACCGCCCGGGTCCAGAGCGGCGTGCGCAACCTGGCCATCAGCGAGGCGGCTGCGCCGCTGGGCCTGTATTACGCGCCGGATCCCTCGAGCCAGATCGCCTGCACCATTGGCGGCAACGTGGCGGAGAACTCCGGTGGCGTGCATTGCCTGAAATACGGGCTGACGCTGCACAACGTGCTCAAGGTGCGCGGCTTCACGATCGACGGGGCCGAGGTGGAGTTCGGCTCCGAGGCACTCGACGTCGGCGGCTACGACCTGTTGTCGGTGCTGATCGGCTCCGAAGGCATGCTGGCGGTGATCACCGAAGTCACTGTCAAGCTGGTGCCAAAACCCATGCTGGCGCGCTGCATCATGGCCAGCTTCGACGACGTGCGCAACGCCGGCGACGCGGTCGCCGCGGTGATCGCCGCCGGCATCATCCCGGCCGGGCTCGAGATGCTCGACAAGCCGATGGCCGCGGCGGTCGAGGATTTCGTCCATGCCGGCTACGACCTCGACGCAGCAGCCATCCTGTTGTGCGAATCCGACGGCACGCCGGAGGAGGTCGAGGAGGAGATCGGCCGCATGACCGAAGTGCTGCGCGGCTGCGGCGCAACCGCGATTGCGGTCAGCCGCGACGAGGCCGAGCGGCTGAAATTCTGGAGCGGCCGCAAGAATGCCTTCCCG
>JBFJZP010000040.1:0-10617 GCA_041622095.1 Burkholderiaceae bacterium
GGCCGAGGAAGCCGCCGAAGCCTTCAAGCCGATGCTGGCCAAGCTCAAGGAAGCGCTCAAGGACAAGGCCGAGGATGTACGCGTGACCACGCGTCTGGTCGACAGCCCGGCCTGCCTGGTGGTGCAGGACCACGGCATGAGCACCCAGCTCGCGCGCATGCTCAAGCAGGCCGGCCAGCAGGCCCCCGACATGAAGCCGGTGCTCGAGGTCAACGCCGAACATGCGCTGGTCAAGAAACTCGACGGCTCGGTGCATTTCAACGACCTGGCCCACATCCTGTTCGACCAGGCCTTGTTGGCAGAAGGCGGCCTGCCGGACGATCCGGCGGCGTATGTCAAACGCGTCAACGCGCTGCTGACCTGAGCCGCGATGAACTGAGCTGCATCGAGGCGGCGCACCGACCCGGCGCAGGGTCGCTGGCCGCTTACCGATCCAGCCAGGCGGCCCAGCGCTGCAGCCGGGGCCGCAGCCGCAGGAAACCGCGGTAGGCATGCTCCATCAACCCGGCCGCGCCGGGAAGCCTCCCGACACCGGCAAGCCAGCGCCAGCCCGGCAACACCGCCCACATCGCCAGAAAAGCCTGTGCGCCGCTGAGCCATCTGCCATCGGCCCGGCGGACATGGAAGCGGGCCAGCAACTGGCTGCGCGATGCCCCCTCGGGCAAGACGGTCGCCGCATCGCTGACATCCGCAAAACACAGCGGCGCCCGGGCCTGCAGCCCGCGGTACACGCCGATCTCGCGCCGGCACAAGGGGCAGGCACCGTCGTACCACACCGTCATTGCAGTCGTTTCGTCCCGGCACGCATGCTGCGCCTGCGTCGTTTCCGCAAAGGCCTGCGCGCCGTTGGCCGGCTCCGCCGTCTCGCCGTCGGACCGCAGCTCGTCGGGATGTGGCCGGCGCTCAAGCATGGCGCGCCGCCCCCACCTCGCCGCGCCGGATCGCCGCGGCGCGCGCGCGTACCGCCTGCAGTTCGGCGTCATCCAGCCGCGCGAGGTTCTTCACCTGCAAGGCCATGCGCGGGTTGCCGGCCAGCAGCTTCTCGTGGCGCAGCAGGAAATCCCAGTACAAGCTGGTGAACGGACAGGCCCGTGCGCCGGTGCGTTGCGCCGGATCGTAACGACAGCCCTTGCAATGCGGGCTCATCCGGGCGATGTACTTGCCGGTGGCGGCATAGGGCTTGCTCGCCATCAGGCCGCCGTCGGCATACTGGCTCATGCCCAGCGTATTGGGCAACTCGACCCATTCGACCGCATCGACATACATGCCCAGATACCAGGCATGCACCTGGGCCGGCTCGACGCCGAGCAACATCGCATACAGGCCGGTCACCATCAGGCGCTGGATGTGGTGGGCATACCCGTGTTGCAAGGTCTGCGTGATCGCGTCGCGCAGACAAGCCATGTCGGTGTCGCCAGTCCAGTACCAGGCCGGAAGATCCTGGTCGGCAGCCAGCGCATTGCGATCGCGGTACTGCGGCATCTGCATCCAGTAGATGCCGCGCGTGTATTCGCGCCAGCCCAGCAGCTGGCGCACGAACCCCTCGACCGCCGGCAGCGGCGCCTCGCCGGCCCGGTACGCCGCCTCCGCCCTGGCCACCACCTCGCGCGGGTCGAGCAGCTTGAGGTTCAGCGCCGCGGACAGGTGGGCATGGTAGAGCCAGGGCTGCTCCGGCCAGATCGCATCCTGGAATTGCCCGAACAGCGGCAGCCGCTCGGTGATGAAGCGGTCGAGCGCCTGCAGGGCCTGGACGCGGGTGACCGGCCAGGCGAAATCGTCCGCATTGCCGGGATGGTGCGCGAACTGTTCATGGACCAGCGCGATCACCTCGCGCGTGATCGCATCCGGCGCAAAGCGGCTGCGCGGCGGCACGCTGCCGGGACCCTGCGGGCCGAACGACTCCCGGTTGTCGGCATCGAAATTCCACCGCCCACCACAAGGCGCCTCGCCGTCCATCAGCACGCGATGGCGCCGCCGCTGCTCGCGGTAAAAATACTCCATGCGCAGGCTCTTGCGGTTCTTCGCATGACGCACGAAGTCGGCCCGGCTGGCGAAGAAGTGGCGATCTTCGCGCAGCTCCAGCGGCACGCCATGCGCCTGCGCCACCGCCTGCAGCTCCTGCTCCACCCGCCACTCGCCCGCCTCGGTCATCACCAGGCGTTCGGGACGCAGCCGCTCTATCGCCGCCGCCAGCTCCGCGGCCAGACTGCCCCTGTTGCCGGCATCCTCGAGCCGGGTGTAATGCAAGGTCCATCCCATCGCCTGCAAGCTGACGGCAAAGTGCCGCATCGCCGACAGGAACATCACGCTGCGCGCCTTGCTGGAGATCACATGGGTCGACTCCTGTGCCACCTCCGCCATCCACACCGCGTCGCAGCCGGCGTCGAAGCCATCGAATGCCGCCGCGCCGGGGTCGAGCTGGTCGCCGAGCACGATGACCAGTGTGCGCAACTCAGCCATGGTTGCGACTGCGTGTACGCCTGCAGGCATCGCTGCAGAACTTCACTGCGTCCCAGTTGCGGGCCCAATGCCGGCGCCAGACCATCGGCCGGCCACAGGCGATGCAGGCCTTGGCGGGCAAGGCCGCCTTGTTGCCCTTGAATCCGTTGCGACGTGCGCCCATCATTGGCCCTGGCGCATGGAATGGGCAAGCACAGCCACTCAGGCCTTCTTGACCCAGGCGCTGCACCAGCCCGGCCCGGCCACCTGCTTGCCGGCGAACAGCGGGCAGCCGCCGGCCTTGTCGGTTGGCTTGCCCTGGAACAGCGAGCAGTTCGTGCACACCTGGCCTGCGGCGTACTTCGGGTATTTCTTGGTATCGACGCGTTTGGCGTCGGCCACGTAGCCCAGAGCGGCGGCTTGCGGATTTTTTTCGTCGAGCATCTCCTGCGCCTGGGCCTGGCCGGCCATTGCGAGGACAGAGGCGGCAGACGCGGAGTAGATCAGGAAAACGCGGCGGTTCGAGGTGAAAGACATGGCAACTCCTGGGTTGAGGCTTGAAATAGACGATAAGTATAAGAATACATGCGTCAATAACGCGTCAACAACGCAGTTAACCCCGAGAATTACGCCGACACTCCGATTCAAAAGCGATTCAACCAAAGACAGACATGACATGACAAGACCGGACCAGGACAAGAACACCAGCCCAGCGGCGGCCCGCGCCGACACGACACCCCGATACCGCAGCGGAGCGGTGGCACGCATGGCGCAGATGCCGGTCGCCACCTTGCGGGTCTGGGAACGCCGTTACCAGGTGACGACGCCGGAGCTCACCGCCAGTGGGCAGCGCCTGTATAGCGCGGCCGATGTGCACCGCCTGGCGCTGATCCGGCAGTTGACCGAACGGGGCCATGCGATCGGCGCTCTGGCCCCGCTGGACATTGCGCAGTTGCAGGCGGTGGCCACGACCCACTCCAGGGCCGCGGGTCAAGCAGCAGGAACCGACCACGAAGCCATGCGCCCGGCTCCGGATCGCCGGGTGTTGCGGGTGGCGGTCGTCGGCTCCGGCCTGGCCCGGCGGCTGCAGCAACCGGCACTGCTGCGCGAGCTTGGCATGGGCGTGCAGCCGATCGGCCCGTTCGACCACCTCGCACAAGCCGCCGGGGCGGTCGCGCACACACCGGTCGACGCGCTGCTGGTCCATGCGCCCACGCTGCATCCGGGCTGGCTGGCTGCATTCGATGTCGCCGCCCCCGGCATGCGGGCCCTGCCCACCGCAGTGCTGTACGGATTCGCCGCCGACGCCACCTGCGCCGAACTCGCGCAGGCCGGTGTGGCCTTGCTGCGCGAACCGCAGAACGACACCGTGCTCGGGCAATGGTTGCGTGGCCTGGCCAGCAAGCCCGTATCGCCGACGTTGCGGCCGGACACAACAGCCGCGCCGGCCAGCGCTGCGGCGCCAGCCCGGCGCTGGGACGACAGCACCGTGTCCCGCTTCGCGGCGATGGCCAGCACCGTCGCCTGCGAATGCCCGCGCCACACTGCCGAGCTGTTGCTGCAACTGGTGCGGTTCGAGGCCTATAGCGCCGAATGCGAGAACCGCAGCGCGGCGGACGCCGAACTGCACGCCTATCTCGCGCAGGTCGCGGGCACGGCGCGCGCGCAATTCGAGACCGCACTCGAGCGGGTGGCCGCGGCCGAGGGATGGCCGCTGCCACCCGGCTGAGCTCAGAGCGTGCACGTCGCACGCCACGCCAGCGTCGCAGCAAGCTGATGGTGATTGCCGTACTCTGGCGCCGAGCCGCGCCCGGCACCGCGCTTCAGCGGCCCGTCCCCTGCGCCGACGCCAGCCGCTCGCAGCGCTCGGCATCCAGCGGCTGGCCGGCCTGGCGGAACCGCCGCGCCGCCACTGCGAACCGGGTGGTGGCCTCGTCGTCGCCGGGCGCGCGTGCGGCCGCGATATGGCCACGCACCTCCTCATGCGCCGCGTACCAGGCCGGCAGGCGCATCACCACATTGGCCAGGTAGGCACACTGGTTTTCGTGGCGCTCGGCCAGCGCCACTTCGCCGGCACGCGCCGCCGCGATCGCCGCAGGCACCGCGAACGTGATGCGGCATCCCGGGCAGGTCTCCAGCGGGCCACGCACCGATTCGCTGGCGTCTTCCATGACATGCAGCGCGGCGGCCGGATCGTCATGGTGCAGGTTGATGCGGGTGCCGTAGATGCGATCGAGCAGGTGGAAACCGATATCGGTCTGGCGCGCCACGTCCAGCGCCTCGTCGATCAAGCCCCGGGCCTCGTCGCGCCGGCCCTCATGCAGCGCCACTTCGGCCAGGCGCTGCAAGGCATGGGCCTCGCCCACCGCCCCGCCATTGGCGCGGTGCAGGCGTACCGCGTCGTTCAGGTGCAGGCGCGCAGACACCAGATCGCCGGACAGGCACTCGGCCTCACCGCGCAACGTCACGCCGAACGCATGGCCACGCGCCGCGCCCAGGCGCTGGGCCTCGGTGGCCAGCGCGTCGGCGAACTCGATCACGTCGGCGTAGGGCTTGGCGCCGTACAGGAAGCGCTGCGTGATACACAGGTGGCCGTCGAACACCCGCACCGCCAGGTGCGGCACATGGCTGGTTTCCTGCAGGTCTGCCCATACGCTGCGATGCAGTTCGCCCCGTGCATGGGCGGCCGCTGCCTGGGCCCAGGAGGCGATGACCAACGCGGCGGTATCGCCGGATGCGAGCGCCAGCCGGCGCGCCGCGGCCGCCTTTTCCGTGCCCATGGCAGGATCGGCCGCGCCCAGAGCCGCCGCACCGGCATACGCCAGCGCTTCGCTCAGTTGTCCGTCGATCGAACTGGGTTGCAAACCCTCGAGTTCCACCAGCGCGCCCTTGGGGTCGCCCTGCTTGACCTGGGCCAGCGCCGCCTTCGCCCGCAGATTGTCCGCCTCGGCGCCGCCGATCGCATCCGCGGCCAGGCGGTAGGCCGCCATCGTGCCCGGATCGCCGATCGCATCGAGCGCCTCGGCGCGCAGGCGCAGCGCCTGCGCATGGCCGGGATCGACCTCGAGCAGCGGCGCCAGGTGGCGCAGCGCATCGCTGAAAGCGGCCAGCCGCAGCGCGTCGCGCGCGGCCGCCAGTTGCCACGGCAGTGCCTCGCGCGCGCGGCCGCCCGCACACCAGTGCCAGGCCACCTGGGCCGGCGCCACGTCCACGTCGGCCAGGGCCGCGGCAATCGCGCAATGCATCTTTTGCCGGCGGTGCGGCGGCACCTGTTCGATCAGGGCCTGGCGCACCAGGGCATGGCGGAAGCGATAACGGCCATCGGCCAGCACCAGCACACCGGCAACCAGGGCCCGGTCGAGCGCCGCATCGGTCGAGACCCGGGCCAGCGCGGCAAGGGTCTCGACCGTGCGCACATCCAGCATGTCGGCGCCCAGCGCCATCCAGCGCAACAGGTCGAGTGCCGACTCCGGCACGTCGCACAGGCGTTCGGTGATCGCCTCTGCGACGTTGTCGGGCAGGCGCTTGTGCTCGCCGCCATCGGCACCACAACGGGCCAGTTCGACGGCCGCGAACGGATTGCCGTCGGCAGCCGCCACCAGGCGCGCCACCACCGCGTCGGGCTGCGCCGCCGGCAAGGCCAGGTTGATCAGGCGACGGCTTTCGTCCGGATCCAGCGGCTCGACATCCAGCGGCCAGGCCACACCGGCACGTTGCAGCCGGGACAGGCCGCGCCCGAGGGCGGTGGTCGCCGCCACCGGCCGGGTCGCCAGCAACAGGCACAGCGGCGCGCCGGACACCGCCAGTTGCACCAGCACGTCGACATCGGCGTCGCCGATCAGGTGCGCATCGTCGACCTGCAGCAGCAGGTTGCCTCCAGCGGCCTGCGCCAGCAACAGGCGACGCACCGCGCCCACTACCTGGTGCCGGCCCAACGGCCCGGACGGGTCGCCCGCCGGCGCGGCGATCGGCGTCAACAAGGCCAGTACGGTGCGCGCCGCCGCGCCGATGCCGTCGAGCAGGCTGCGATCGCGCTGCACGATACGCTCGACGATACCGATGATGGCCGCATAGGTCCGACCGCTTTCGGTCGCGTCCAGCCGCAACACCTCCCAGTGGCGGCGCGCGGCCTGCGCCCCGATCTCGCGGCACAAGGCGCTCTTGCCGATGCCGGGTGGCCCGCGCAACACGATCGCGCCGGGCCGCTGCTCTGCCGGCGCCGCCAGCCATGCGGTGACCTGGCCGAGCAGTTGGGCGCGGCCGACAAAGGCCGGGCCCATCGCCTGCAGGCCGGCAACACAGCGCGCGTAGACCGCCTCGGTGCGGGCGTCCGGCAAAACGCCCAGCCCTTGCTGCAGGGCCTCGCGCAAGTGGGCGTACCAGCGCAGGGCTGCCGCGCGGTTTCCCGCCGCCAGTTCACGCTGCATCAAGGCCCGGTGTGCCGGCTCGTCGGTCGGCTCGTGCCGGGCCAGGTCTTCCCACAAACCGCCGACCCGCAGCAGTTCCAGGTACAAGGCGCGCAGTCGTTCGCGTGACGGCTCGGTCCATGCCTCGTAGCGGGCGCCCGGCAGCAAGTCGCCACCGTACCGGCTGGCCAGGTCGGCGCATTCGGACGGGTCGCGCTGGCGCAGCGCAGCCTGTGCCGAGGCCTCGAAGTCGTCGGCATCCACCTGCACCGGACGCTCCGGCCACAACAGCAGTTCGCCCGCCTGCAGGCCGATGCCGTCATGCCGACCCAGTGCCTGGCGCGCATGGTGCAAGGCCTTGCGCAGGTTCGCGGCGCCGGCTTCCGGATCGAGTTGCGGCCACAAGGCGTCGATGACCAGTTCGCGCGCCATCCGGTGCCGCGCTTGCAGGCTCAGCAGCTGCAGCAGATGCGTGGCGCGCAGGCTTGGCCAGTCGTCGGCAGCGATGACGACGCCGTCCACCGCCACGTCGAATCGGCCCAGCAGCGCGATCTCCAGCCGCGGCAACGGTTCGCCGGCGGCGTCGGATCGGGTCGGTGATGCCTGCATGTGTATGAGTCTGACCCCCTTTCCGGTGCTGCGCAAGCGGCCGTCAGGCCAGGAACGGATCAGGAACGCCCGCCGGCCATGATGGCCACAGCGGGTCGATTCCGGCCCGCACACACGCAAGGAGATCATCATGAACACCCGCCAATTGCGTTTTCCGATGCCAGGCACCGAGCCGGCCGTATTGACCCTGCCGCAGGCGCTGTCGGCCGAGACACTCCAGCGCCTCGAAACCGAGCTGAGCGACACGCTGGGCGCATTGCGCCATGAACTGCATGACGACACGCCCGACCCCGGCCAGATCGAATACGCGTCCTGGCTGCCGACGCGCGGCGCCGTGCCGCACTGAATCGGGCAACCGGAGAACGCCGATTACGGCCCTCGCCCCTCGCACCCCATTTGTCAGGAGACCACCATGAGCGAAACCACCACCCTGTATGACCGCCTCGGACGCCGCGACGGCATCACCCGCATCACCCACGCGGTGATCCAGAACCACCTGGCCAACCCATTGGTCAGCAACCGCTACAGCCAGATCAAGGATATGGATCGGGTCGAGCGCAACGTAGTCGACTTCTTCTGCGCCGGCTCCGGCGGGCCGGAAGCTTATGCCGGCAAGGACATGGTCAGCACGCACCGCGGCATGAACATCAGCGAACAGGAGTTCGTCGCGGTGCTCGACGATGTCATGGCGGCGCTGGAGAGATGCGACATCGACGCCCCGGTGCGGAGCGAGGTGCTGGCCATCCTGTGGTCCTTGAAGCCCGAGGTGATGCGGATCTGATGCGCGTCAGGGCTTGCGCAACATGCGCGCCGACACCAGACCGCGTTTGCCGTTGTCCAGGTTCACCTCATAGGCCAGCTCCGGGCCATTGCGGCCCTTGACCTGGCGCACCCGGTTGACCTTGGCGCGGATCCACTGGCTGCCGTATTTCGCCAGCACCACCTGGCCGACCGCGAACTCCGGCTGCAATGCGGGCACCGCTGCCGCTGCGGCAGCCTTGGCCCGCTGGCCGGCCGACGGGCACAACACCTCCCACTGCTGCGATATGCCCAGGCCGCCACTCGCGTTGTCGCGCCCGACCACCTGGCCCTGCGCATCGCGCCACTTGCTGCGCCCACCGCCGATGTCGCTGTTGTCCCAGGTGCCGGCCAGCCGGTAGGTGCGGCCGTCGACCGCAGTGATACGCCCGCCGGTGCAATCGGCACTGGCGCGGTAGACCTTTTGCAGGTCGTGCTCCTTCAGGCCCCGGCTGACGCAACCCGCGTCGCCCGGCTGCCAGTTGGCGCACCAGCCCTCGATCTCCTGGCGTGTGATGCGCGCCTGGGCTGAGGCATTCGTGGTGTCGGTGCCGGTCAGTGCAAAAATAGTCGGATTGACGCATTTGCTGCACAAGGCCAGCCATTCGGCCGGCGCCACCGCGCTGGCCGACAACAACAACACCGCGACGCAAACACCCCTGCGTGTAGGGGCTGCCGGACGAAACAAGCGCAGGCTCCAGGTCATGGTGGGCTCCTCGTCGGTCGGAACCGGTATTTTGCGACCATCCGACAGCGCTTGCAGCCCGGATGGGAGGAAGGGTCAGGCCTCGTTCAGGATCGATGCTGCACGCGCTGCGCGTACACGAAGGCCTCTTGCACGCTCAGGAAAATGCGGCCATCGAGCCGCCGGCCCAGTTCGGTATCGCGCAGCCGGTCCATCACCGGCCCCTTGACTTCCGCCAGCATGAAAATGATGCCACGCGCGGCCAGGCTGCGTTCGAGCTCTGTCAGCACCTCCAGCGCAGTGGTGTCGATCTGGTTCACCGCCGAACAGATCAGCAACACCTGGCGCACGCCCGGATCCTGGCGCAACTGGTCGCTGACCCGATCCTCGACCACGGTGGCATTGGCAAAGAACAGGCTCTCGTCGACGCGCAGCGCCAGCAGACCGGGGACGGTCTCCACCTTGTGGCGCAACACGTTGCGAAAGTGCTCTGTGCCCGGCACGCGCCCGACCACCGCCATGTGCGGACGGCTGCTGCGCCACACCAGCGCGCCCAGCGACAAGGCCACACCCGCCAGGATGCCGGCCTCCACGCCCATCAGCAACACCCCCAGTGCGGTGCCGACCAGCGACAAGGCGTCGGCGCGGTCATATCGCCAGGCATTGCGCAGGCCGTGCACGTCCACCAGGCCCAGCACCGCAACGACGATGGTCGCTGCCAGCACCGCATGCGGCAGGTAGAAGAACAAGCCGGTCAATCCGGCGATCACCAGCGCCATCAGCACCGCCGACACGACGCCGGCCAGCGGCGTGTGGGCCCCGGCGGCAAAGTTGACGACCGAACGCGCGAACCCCCCGGTGACCGGATAACCGCCGGACAAGGCGCCGGCGATATTGGCGGCGCCCAGGCCCAGCAGTTCGCGGTTGGGCACGATGCGCTGCTGGCGCTTGAGCGCCAGCGACTGCGCCACCGACACGCTCTCGACAAAACCGACCAGGGTGATCAACAGGGCCGGCAACCACAACAGGCCCAGCGTGCCGGCGTCGGGCAGCACCAGTTCCAGTTGCGGCAAGCCTTGCGGCACCATGCCCACGACGGCGACCCCCGCAGTCCGGTCGAGTTGCCAGGTGGCGACCACCGCGACCGACAGCAACACCGCGAGCATCGGCGCGAGTTTGGCCAGCAGCCCGGCGCGCCCTGCCGACATGCCCCAGCGCACCAGCAGCGGCGCCATCGAAGCGCGCGCCAGCCACAGGAACAGCAGCGACACCACGCCGATCAGCGCGGTCGGCAGATGAATGTCCGGCAGCGCACGCGCCAGGCCGCCGAGTTTGTCGAGCAGGCCGGCGCCGCCGACCGACACGCCCAGGATGAAAGGGATCTGCCCGATCGCGATCAACAGCGCCGACCCGGTGATGAAGCCGCTGATCACCGGATGGCTCAGCAGATACGCCAGGAATCCCAGGCGCAAAACGCCGAACACCAGCAGCATCACGCCGGAGATCAGCGCCAGTTGCACTGCCAGCGCCATGTATTGCGGACTGCCGGCCGGCGCCAGTGGCGCCAGCGCACTGGCGGTCATCAGCGAGACCACCGCCACCGGCCCCACCGCCAGTGTCATGCTCGAGCCGAGCAAGGCATAAGCCACCAGCGGCAGGATGCTGGCATACAGGCCGACC
>JBFJZP010000041.1:0-10565 GCA_041622095.1 Burkholderiaceae bacterium
ACCAGCATCACGTCGATCAGCGGCGTCATGTTGATCTCGCTCATCGGCGCGTTGCCGGAGTTGCGATCGAGGCGGCCGAATGCCATGGGCAGGCTCAGGTCTGCGCCGGCGGCGGGTCGGCCACGCCCGGATGCAGCAGCAGTTCGCGCAGGTCGCGCGCAAACCCTTCCAGGTCAGCCTCGATGCGGCCGATCTGGCGACCGAGCACGTTATAGGCCAGCACCGCCGGTATCGCCACCGCCAGCCCGGCAGCGGTCATGATCAAGGCCTCGCCAACCGGGCCGGCAATCTTGTCGATCGTGATCTGGCCGGCCTGCGAGATCGCCAGCAGCGCGTGGTAGATACCCCAGACCGTGCCGAGCAGCCCGACGAACGGCGCGGTTGCACCAACGGTGGCCAACAGCACCTGGCCGAACTGCAGCTTGTGCAGCACACCATGGAGTTGTTCGCGCAATACCCGGGTCAGTTGCTGGGACCGGTCGCCGGCGCTGGCCAGGGTTCCGTCGGCGCGGATGCGGGTGGCCTCGATCAGCGGCAACACCAGCCGTTCGCGGTCGAAGGCCCGGGCCTTGTTCTGCGCCTGGTCGAAGTCGGTCGATTGCCAGAATGCCGCCGTGCTGCGGCCGACGTCGCTGCCGGCGCGACGCAGTACCCAGGACTTCCAGAGGATGACGATCCAGCTGCTGACCGACATGGCCAGCAGCAGCACTGCAACCAGGTTGCTCACCACGTCCCCGTTGGCGAGAAACTGGATGACGCTCATTGCGTGGTGGTGTTGGCCTGGTTCAGCCCCAGCACGTCGAACATGTCGAACAGGCCCTGCTTGCGCCCTGCCAGGAAACGCGCGGCGCGCAGGCTGCCCTGCGCATAGGTGGAGCGGCTCGACGACTTGTGCGAGATCTCGATGCGTTCGCCGGTGCCGGCAAACAACACGGTATGGTCGCCGACGATGTCGCCGCCGCGGATGGTGGCAAAGCCAATCGACGACGGGTCGCGTTCGCCGGTCACACCCTCGCGGGCATAAACCGCGCAGTCCTTGAGATCGCGACCGAGTGCGTCGGCGATGACCTCGCCCATCTTGAGTGCGGTGCCCGACGGCGCATCGACCTTGTGGCGGTGATGCGCTTCGATGATCTCGATGTCGTAGCCGGTGGACAGCGCGCTGGCAGCCAGCGCCAGCAGCTTGAGCGTCACATTGACACCGACACTCATGTTCGGCGCCATCATGATGGCGATGTGTTCGGCGGCCTGCGCGATCTGCGCTCTTTGCGCATCGCTGAAGCCGGTGGTGCCGATCACCAGCTTGACGCCGAGTTCGCGGCAAACCGCCAGGTGGGCGAGCGTGCCTTCCGGACGGGTGAAGTCGATCAGCACGTCGCAGCCGCCAAGTGCCTGGTGCAGGTCGGCGCTGATCAGCACACCGGTGGACTGGCCGCCGAAGCTGCCGGCATCCGTGCCGATGGCCGGGCTGGAGGCGATATCGAGTGCGCCGCCGAGTTCCATGTCGTCGCTGGCGCGCACCGCATCGATCAGCATCTGACCCATGCGGCCGGACGCGCCGGCAACGCACACCCTTTGCTTGCGCTGGCTCGACATTGGCGCCGGGCTCAAGGTCTGGCCGGCTCGAGCGGCGGATAACTGGTCGGCAATGCCGGTGCCGCAGTGGCAGCGGCGGTGGCCGGCGTGGCGGTCTTGGCCGCCGGCTTGAATTTCTGCAGCGTTTCCTCGCTGGCTTCGAGCACCGGGACCTTGGCCGACTTGCGTCCGTAGTCGAGCGAGGCGACGAATTCGGCTTCGCTGGGCATCGGGTCGGCCTCGAAGCGTTCGAGCACGTCGTTCTTGAAGTGCACCGTCAACTTGCGCAGTTGCGGCTCTTCACCCTTGTGCCGGAAGCTGAACACATAGTCCCAGCGGTCGACATGGAACAGGCTTTGCAGCAGCGGCGTGCCCAGCAGGTCGCGCACGCTCTGGCGCGGCAGGCCGGGCTTGAGCAGTTCGACCTGTTCGCGGGTGATCACATTGCCCTGGACCACGTCGATCTGGTACGGGGTCACGATGTTGGCGAGCCGGTTGCTCGCGCCATCGAAGCTCGAGCATGCGACCAAGCTGGCGCAGATCACCAGAGACAAGCCGGCGTGGATACTCGAACGGATGGAATCTGGCATGGGGGCGGTCGGCGATATGATCGTTCCATTGTAGCCGCCCGGTTTGCCGCCGGGGTTGGGCGGCGCACTGCTATCTGGGGAAGGAACATGGACATGGCCAACATCGACGAACTCAAGAGCACCGGGCTCAAGGCCACCTTGCCGCGTCTCAAGATCCTGGAAATCTTCCAGAAAGGCGAGCAGCGCCACATGACGGCCGAGGACGTGTTCCGGGCCTTGCTCGGCGAGCAGTCCGATGTCGGGCTCGCCACGGTTTATCGCGTGCTCACGCAGTTCGAGCAGGCCGGCATCCTGAGCCGCAGCCATTTCGAGAGCGGCAAGGCGGTCTACGAGCTCAACGAAGGGCAACACCATGACCATCTGGTGTGCCTGGATTGCGGCAAGGTCGAGGAGTTCTACGACGCCGAGATCGAGAGGCGGCAACAGGTGGTGGCCAAGGCCAAGGGTTTTACCATCGCAGACCATGCGCTGAGCCTGTACGCGCATTGCACCAAGCCCCATTGCGCCAGCCGTCCGCCAGGGCGCGCGCAAAACTGAGCGGCCCGGGCGCCGGGGCCGCGCTTCAGCGGATGCCGGGTTTGGCGTCCATCGCCTTGCGGTGGCGCTCGACGAACTCCTGGTAGGTATCGATGCCGCGCAGTTTCAGGATGGTGCTGCGCACCGCGGCCTCGACCAGCACCGCGATGTTGCGGCCGGCCACCACCTGGATCACCACCTTGAGCACCGGGATGCCCAGCACGTCCTGTGTCAGCGGCTCGTAGGGGATCCGCTCGTATTCGCGCTCCAGCGTCTCGCGCCGCACCAGGTGCACGATCAGCTTGAGCCGGATCTTGCGCCGCACCGCGGTCTCGCCGAAGATGGCGCGGATGTCGAGCAAGCCGATGCCGCGCACTTCGAGCAGGTTTTGCAGCAGGTCCGGGCAACGCCCTTCGATCGTGGTCTGGTTGATGCGGTACAGGTCGACCGCGTCGTCCGCGACCAGGCCGTTGCCGCGCGAGATCAGTTCCAGTCCGAGTTCGCTCTTGCCCAGGCCCGACTCGCCGGTGATCAGCACGCCCAGTCCGAGGATGTCCATCAACACGCCGTGCATCGACGCACGCTCGGCGAAGTGCTTGGACAGGTAGGCGCGCAATACGTCGATGACGAATGCCGACGAAGCCTGCGTGGCGAACATCGGGATCTGCGCGCGTTCGCACAAGGACAACAATGCGTCCGGTGGTTCCTGGCCGTCGGCGAGCACCAGGGCCGGTGGCTCCAGCGTCACGATGCGCGATATGCGGCGGGCGCAATCTTCCTGGGTCGCGTTGGTCAGGTAGGCGATCTCGCGCTCGCCCAGGATCTGGACCCGATAGGGATGGATGTAGTTGAGGTAACCGACCAGGTCTGCGCCGGAACTGGCGGCCTGCACCGCGACTTCGTCGAACCGGCGTTCCGATGCGCCGAGACCGGCGACCCATTGCCACTTGAGGTAAGCGCGAAATTCCTCGAACAGGACGTCGGCACTGACGACGGTGGGTTTCACGGCAAATCCGGTCGGTTTGCCGGGTTTGTCAGGCCAGTTGTGCCGACTGCCACTGCGAGATCAGGGTATGCAATTCGGCCGCGTCGGTGCATGCACTCATCTTTTCGCGCAGGTCCGCGTCGCTGAGCAGTTCGGCGATTTCGGACAGGATCTCCAGGTGCTTCTGGGTCGCCGCTTCGGGCACCAGCAGGAAGATCATCAACTGCACCGGGCGGTCGTCCGGTGCGTCGAAGCCGATGGCGGTCTCGAGCTGGAACACCGCGGCCATCGGGGCTTTCAGCCCCTTGATGCGGCCATGCGGAATGGCCACGCCATGGCCCAGCCCGGTGGAGCCCAGCCGTTCACGCGAGAACAGGCTGTCGGTGACCAGGGCACGGCTCAGGCCATGCTGACTTTCGAACAACAAGCCGGCTTCTTCGAACGCCCGCTTCTTGCTGGTGGCGTCGACGCGCACCAGCACTTGTGACGGGGGGAGGATGGAGGCAAGACGATTCATATAGGGTTGCAGATTATGCACACAAAAAAAACCGCCCGTCATGCGGGCGGATAGTTTCAGGGTTGCAAGGGCAGGCTTACATCAGGCGCTTTGGCGCTTCATGGTGATGATCCTGCAGCCGATCCTTGTGGCGCGCAACCTGCCGATCGAGCTTGTCGACCAGGTCATCGACCGCGGCGTAAAGGTCGGCATGCGAGCTCTCGGCGAACATGTCGTTACCCTTGACGTGGATATTGCATTCGGCGCGCTGCCTTCGTTCCTTTTCCTTGAGTTTTTCGACTGTGAGCAGCACTTTGACGTCTACCACCTGGTCAAAGTGCCGGGTAATTCGATCAAGCTTGGTCGTGACATAGTTGCGCAGGGCTGGGGTGACCTCGAGGTGATGACCGCTGATCGTCAGGTTCATGGATTTCCTCCTGTTTCGCTCGCCATTGAAAGCCGTGCCTGTCTCTGACACAGCGCAACAACATGGAGCCGCGGTGGTCGTCGACTCCATGTCGGTCGATTCACTATGCCCGCGAATAGATTCGAGCGCAAGCCCATTGCCATAAGCTTTGAAGGTATTCAGGCAATTGTTTTCAAATGTTCCGACACGGTCGCACAGCGGCTGCGCCGGACTTGTGCAATAGACTCCAGACTGGTTACAAGATGTTTGAATGAGTCTGGACACGATCATCCACGCTGGACTGCGCCAACGCGGTCGACCCACGATCGGGCTGGTCCTGATGGGTGGCGGCGCACGCACGGCCTACCAGGTCGGCGTGTTGCGCGCGGTCGCCGCGATGCTCGATGCCCGCAGCGATGCGCCACGGACATTCCCGTTCCAGGTGCTGGTCGGTACCTCCGCCGGGGCCATCAATGCGGCGTTTCTCGCCAGCCGTGCGACGCAGGGCCTGCAGGCCTTCGAGCAACTGGCCGAGTTCTGGCAACACCTGCGTTCGGCCGACGTCTATGACCTCAATGTGCCCGCCTGGGTGCGCTTCAGTCGTCTGGCGGTGGCGTGGAGCCTGTCGCGCCATGCCCAGGCCAACGGCGCATTGATGGACAACACCGCGCTGCGCGAAACCTTGCGCCAGGGTATACCGATCGACGGCATCGGCGATGCGCTGCGCTCCAACACCATCGACGCACTGGCGGTGACCGGTTCGAGCTATACCAGCGGCGTGCACTGGACCTTCTGCCATACCGCCAGCCCGGCTGAATTCGAGGCCTGGCGCCGGCCCGGCCGGCGTGCGGAGTACCAGAGCCTGACCATCGACCACCTGATGGCGTCGAGCGCGATCCCGTTCCTGTTCCCGGCCACGTCGCTGATCGTCGATGGACGGGAGGAGTTCTTCGGCGACGGTTCGATGCGCCAGGTCACGCCGCTGTCGCCAGCCATGCACCTGGGCGCCAGCCGCATCCTGGTTGTTGGTGTCGGCCAGCCGGAACGCCCGGGGCTGGGCCTGGCCACCGGGGCGACGCCGGCTCCGGCCAAGGGCCCGACGCTCGGGAGCATGGCCGGCCATGTGATCGCGAGTGTGTTCCACGACACCTTGCAGGCCGACGTCGAGCAGACGCAACGTGTGACCCAGACCATCAATGGCCTGCCGCTGAACATGGCCGGCGCGATGCGTTTCAAGGCGATCGACGTGCTGGCCATCGCACCGTCCCAATCACTCGACGCGCTGGCGCAGGAGTTCACCAGTGAAATGCCGAGCGCGATCCGGCATGCGATGGGTGCGCTCGGCGTGCTCAGGGGCAGTGGCGGAACCCTGGCCAGTTACCTGCTGTTCGAGCCGCGTTTCGTGCAGGCGCTGATCGCCATGGGCGAGCGTGATGCGCAGGCATACAAGGGCGAACTGCTCGAGTTGATCCTCGGGACCTGACAAACCGCGGTGCGATAATTCCGGCTTCGGGCCCACGGGATTCGCTGCCGGTTTCTGCCCCTGTGCGGTGGCGCGGTATTGCCTGTTCCTGCCGCAGTTCCAGACCCCGGGGATGCCTCATGCTCAACATCTTTTCGCTCGCCAACGGCCGTCTGTACCAGGAAGAAATCGCGTCGCTGGAGGAGTTGTCGCGCTTCAATCCGGTCTGGGTCGATCTCGATTCGCCCAGTCCGCAGGAAAAGCAGTGGGTCGAGCAGTATTACGGCGTGGTGATTCCGGCCAACGCGATGGACGAGGACATCGAGGAGTCGGCCCGCTTCTACTCCGAGGAAAACGGCGACCTCAACATCCGCAGCGATTTCCTGATCACCGGTGGTGGCGAAACCCGGACCGCCCGCGTCGCCTTCATCCTCAACCTGGCCAACGACGCGGTGCGCAGCAAGGGCATCCTGTTCTCGATCCATGAGGAAGACGTACCGGTGTTCCGCCTGTTGCGCATGCGCGCCCGGCGTGCGCCCGGCCTGATCGAGGACGGCAAGGAGGTGCTGCTCAAGTTGTTCGATGCCGACGCCGAATATTCGGCCGATACGTTAGAGGGCATCTACGACGAACTCGAGCAGGTCAGCTCCAAGGTCTTGTCCGGCGACATGACCGACCTGCTGGCCGGCGAGGTGCTCGGCGCCATCGCGCACCAGGAGGACTTGAACGGACGGATCCGGCGCAACACCATGGACACACGGCGCGCGGTGAGTTTCATGATGCGTTCCAAGATGCTCAATGCGGAGCAGTTCGAGGAGGCGCGCCAGATCCTGCGCGACATCGATTCGCTCGACTCGCACACCACCTTCCTGTTCGACAAGATCAACTTCCTGATGGACGCCACCGTCGGTTTCATCAACATCAACCAGAACAAGATCATCAAGCTGTTCTCGGTGGCAGCTGTCGCCTTGTTGCCGCCGACGCTGGTGGCCAGCGCCTATGGCATGAACTTTCGCTTCATGCCCGAACTGCAGTGGACCTATGGTTACCCGTTCGCGCTGGCACTGATGGCCGCCAGTGCGATCGCGCCGATGTGGTACTTCCGGCGCCGCGGCTGGCTGAATTAGTCCTCTTGCGGCGTATCGCCGCCCACCCGTGCGTCAGGATGGCGCCTGCGCCAGCAGGCGCAGGAAGTGCGCGAGGATGCGCTGCGCATACACGCCGGCCACATCGGTGAGGAACTGCTCGAAGTCGACATGCGCCAGGTCGTCGGCACGGTCCGAGATGGTGCGCATGGCGGCGAAGGCCACGCCGTAGTCATGGCAGACCTGCGCCACGGCCGCGCCCTCCATCTCGACCGCCAGTGCATGCATGGCATGGCTGCGCAGCGATTGCTGCACGTCGTGCGAGATCTGCGCGGTGGCGATGAAGCGGTCGCCGCTGGCGATCAGTCCCTGGTGCACCGTCGGCGCTGGTCTGTCCTGCGCCGGGCCGGTGGCCGCATGTTGCCAGTCGGTCAGCGCGCTGCGGCAGGCATCGGACAACAAGGCGGTCAGCCGGGTGTCGCAGGCAAACTGCGTCTGGCTGTACAAGGGAATCTCGAACCGCGGAAACAGTGGTGATGCGTCCATGTCGTGCTGCACGAAATGGCTGGCAACGACCACATCGCCGACCCGCACATCCGGTCCCAGCGCGCCAGCCACACCGGTGAATACGATGCGCTGCGCATCGAATGCCTCGATCAGCGTGGTGGCGGTGGTGGCTGCGGCGACCTTGCCGATGCGCGACAAGGCCAGCACCACCGGCGCACCGTGCAGGTCACCGAGCCAGAAGTCGCGCCCCGCGCGCCGAACCTGCCGCAGGTTGGTCAGTTGTTCCAGCAGGCCTTGTTGCTCCTGCGCCAGTGCGCTGAGGATGGCGGTGCTTGCCATGCGCGGCCGGCGCCTGCCTATTTGTTGTCGCGCAGTTCGCGGCGCAGGATCTTGCCCACCGGCGTCTTGGGCAGTTCGCTGCGGAACTCGATCAGCTTGGGCTGCTTGTACCCGGTCAGCTTGTCCTTGCACCAGGCACGCACCATGGCTTCGGTCAGTGCCGGATCCTGCTTGACGATCACCAGCTTGATCGCCTCGCCGGTCTTGGCGTCTGGCACGCCGACACAGGCGCATTCGAGCACGCCGTCGAGCCCGGCGACCACATCCTCGATCTCGGTCGGGTAGACGTTGAAGCCGCTGACCAGCACCATGTCCTTCTTGCGGTCGACGATGCGGAAATAGCCGCGTTCGTCCATGATGCCGATGTCGCCGGTCTTGAAGAAGCCGTCCGGCGTCATCACCTTGGCGGTTTCATCCGGGCGTTGCCAGTAACCGGCCATCACCTGCGGCCCCTTGATCGCGATCTCGCCGGTCTCGCCTTGTGCGACTTCATGCCCGTCGTCATCGAGCAGCTTCATCCAGGTATTGGGCAGCGGCATGCCGATGGATCCGTTGAACTCGGTGCTGTTGGCCGGATTGCCGCTGACCACCGGCGAGGTCTCGCTCAGGCCATAACCCTCGAGGATCGGGCGACCGGTCTTTTCCTTCCACAATTTCGCAACCGCCGCCTGCACCGCGGTGCCACCGCCGGTGGCATTGACCAGGCTGCTCCAGTCCACCGTGTTGAATTCCGGATGGTGGAGCATGCCGTTGAACAAGGTGTTGACCGCCGGCATCACATGGATCCGGTGCTTGGACAACTCTTCGAGCATGGTCGACATGTCGCGTGGATTGGCGATCAGAATCAGCCTGCCGCCCAGCCGCATCGACTGCATCATGCAGTAGGTGAACGCGAAGATGTGGTACAGCGGCAAGGCGCACACCAGGTTGGGTTGCTCGCCATGCGGGATGGTGTGCATCAGTGGCGCGCACCAGGCCTCGTTCTGCAATACATTGGCCACCAGGTTGCGGTGCAGCAGCACCGCGCCCTTGGCCACGCCGGTGGTACCGCCGGTGTATTGCAGCACCGCCATGTCGTCGGCCTTGATCTGCGGGCGGGTCCATGGGGCGGATGTTCCGCGCGCAACCGCCTCGTTGAAGCGCACCGCGCCCGCAATGCTGAACGCCGGGACCATCTTCTTGGCATGGCGCACGACATAGTTGACCAGTGAACCCTTGAGCAGGCCGAGCTGGTCGCCCATGGCGCACAGGACCACATGCTTGACCGCGGTGGACGGCAGGCATTTTTCCAGTGTGGCCGCGAAATTCTCCAGGATGACGATCGCCTTCGCGCCGGAATCCTTGAGCTGGTGCTCCAGCTCACGCGCGGTATACAGCGGATTGACATTGACCAGCACCAGGCCGGCGCGCAGGGTGGCCGCGACCGCCACCGGATACTGCGGCACGTTGGGCATCATCACTGCGACCCGGTCGCCCTTGACCAGGCCCAGTCCTTGCAGGTAGGCGGCAAAGGCCTGGCTCAGGCTGTCCACCTGCTGGTAGGTGATGTCCCGGCCCATGAAGCTGTAGCCGACCTTGCCGGCATGGTGGGCAAAACACTCCTCGATCAGCGTCGTCAGCGAATCGTATTGCGCCAGATCGACGTCGGCAGGCACCCCCTCGGGGTAATTCTTGAGCCAGATGCGGTCAGTCATGTCATGTGTCTCCGGAAACTCTCGCTGGGAATCGGTGGCCCGCTGCCCGGGCTCTGCCTAGGTCCCTTATTGTTTTCTGCCTTGCCGCTGCATCCTGTCCTGCCGGTTCTGCTTGTTATGCCTGGCCGGCGCGCCTATTCGATCGCCTTGCCCATGTCCTCGACGACCTTCTTCGCATCGCCGAACACCATCATGGTCTTGTCCATGTAGAACAGTTCGTTGTCCAGGCCGGCATAACCGGCAGCCATCGAGCGTTTGTTGACGATCACGGTCTTGGCCTTGTAGGCCTCCAGGATCGGCATCCCGTAGATCGGGCTGCCTTTTTCCAGTGCAGCCGGGTTCACGACGTCGTTGGCGCCCAGGATGATCGCCACGTCGGCCTGGCCGAACTCGCCGTTGATGTCCTCCATCTCGAACACCTGGTCGTACGGCACCTCAGCCTCGGCCAGCAGCACGTTCATGTGTCCGGGCATGCGCCCCGCCACCGGATGGATCGCGTATTTGACGGTGATCCCCTTGTGGATGAGCCTTTCGGCCAGTTCGTTGACCGCATGCTGCGCGCGCGCAACCGCCAGTCCATAGCCGGGCACGATGATCACGGTCTCGGCGTTGCTCAGGATGTACGCGGCGTCATCGGCACTGCCGCTCTTGACCGGGCGCTGCTCGGTCGAACCACCGGTGGTGACCACCTCGCCGCCAAAGCCACCCAGGATCACGTTGAAGAACGAGCGGTTCATCGCCTTGCACATGATGTACGACAGGATCGCGCCCGAGCTGCCCACCAGCGAGCCGGCGATGATCAGCATGCTGTTGTTCAGCGAGAAGCCGATGCCGGCCGCGGCCCAGCCGGAATAGCTGTTGAGCATCGACACCACCACCGGCATGTCGGCGCCGCCGATCGGGATGATGA
>JBFJZP010000042.1:0-10523 GCA_041622095.1 Burkholderiaceae bacterium
AGGTCCTCGATACGCGCATTGGTGCAGGAGCCGATGAACACCTTGTCGGGGCGGATGTCGGTGATGGCCGTACCCGGCGCCAGGTCCATGTAGGCAAGGGCGCGCTGCATCCCGGCGCGGCGGACCGGGTCGGCCTCGTTGGCCGGGTCCGGCACCTGCGCGTCCGCCGCAACGACCATCTCGGGCGAGGTGCCCCAGCTGACCATCGGGCGCAGGCCACTGGCGTCGATTTCCAGCACCCGCGCGAACGGCGCGCCGTCGTCGCTGGTCAGGCTGCGCCAGTACGCTACCGCGGCATCCCACTGTGCGCCGCTCGGTGACCAGGGCCGGCCTTGCAGGTAGTCGATGGTCGTATCGTCGACGCCGACCAGCCCGACCCGCGCGCCGGCTTCGATCGCCATGTTGCACAAGGTCATGCGGCCTTCCATCGACAGGCCGCGGATGGTGCTGCCGCCGAACTCGATCGCATAACCGGTGCCGCCGGCCGTGCCCAGGCGCGCAATGATGGCCAGTATCAGGTCTTTCGCGGTGACGCCGGCCGGCAGTTCGCCATCGACCCGGACCAGCATCGGTTTCATCTTTTGCACCGACAGGCACTGCGTGGCCAGCACATGCTCGACCTCGGATGTGCCGACGCCGAATGCGAGTGCCGCGAACGCGCCATGGGTGCTGGTATGCGAGTCGCCCGCCACCACCGTCATGCCGGGCAGGGTGGCCCCTTGTTCCGGGCCGATCACATGGATGATGCCCTGGCGCGGATCGTCCAGCCCGAAGTGCGTGATGCCGAACTCGGTGCAGTTCTTGCCGAGTTGGGCGACCTGCACACGCGCCAGCGGATCGGCGATCCCATTGGCGCGCGCCGTGGTCGGCACATTGTGGTCGGCCGTGGCCAGCACGGTCTCGCGCCGCCAGGGTTGGCGGCCGGACAGGCGCAGGCCTTCGAACGCCTGCGGGCTGGTGACCTCGTAGACCAGTTGCCGGTCGACATACAGCAAGGACGGGCCGCCTGGCTCTTCATGCACCACATGGCGCTGCCACAACTTGTCGAACAGGGTTTGTGGTTCGAGCGTCATTTCAGGCTCCGCGTGCGAGTGCCCGTGCGCGGATCGCATCGAAATCCGCCGGCGGCGTGTGCAGGTCCAGTCGTTGGCCGGCCTTGACGATCTGGCTCGGTATGTCGTGCCCGATCAGGCCCGGCAAGCGCCTGGACGCCTCGAGCAGCCGCTCGAGATCGACAGCGGTGTCGTAACCCATCAGTTCGAGGGCATGCACGATCTCCTCGCTGCAGATATTGCCGGTGGCACCCGGTGCGTAGGGGCAGCCACCGATGCCGCCGACCGAGGCGTCGAAACGATCCGCGCCGGCGTCGATCGCCGCCAGCACATTGGCCAGCCCCATGCCGCGTGTATTGTGAAAATGCAGCGTCAGTTCGGTGTCGGGCCAGCGTTGGCGGAACAGGTGCGTGATGTCCGCCACCTGGCTCGGAAAAGCCATGCCGGTGGTGTCGCACAAGGTCACGCCGCGCGCGCCCAGTTCCTCGACGTAACGCGTGCACCAGTCGAGCACAACCGCCACCGGCACGTCACCTTCCATCGGGCAGCCGAACGTACAAGACAGCGAGACGTTCACCGCCACGCCGGCGTCGCGCGCGATCGTGCTGACCTGCGCCAACGCAGCGTAGGACTGTTCGCGCGTCATGCGCAGGTTGGCCAGGTTGTGCATCTCACTGGCCGACATCACCAGGTTCATCTCGTCGGTGCGTGCGTCGATCGCGCGTTCGGCGCCGCGCACATTGGGCACCAGCGCGCTGTAGACGACGCCGGGCACACGTTCGATCTCGCGCAGCACGATCTCGCCGTCGGCAAGCGCCGGAATCGCCTTGGGCGAGGTGAACGAGGTGACCTCGATCTTGGCCATGCCCGAGCGCGACAAGGCATTGACCAGGGCGATCTTCTCCGCGGTCGGCACGAATACCGGCTCGACCTGCAAGCCGTCGCGGGTGCCGACTTCCTGCATGTAGATGCGCTTGTGTGCGCCGTTCCAGAACGTATGTGCCATCATGTTCATGCCACCACTCCCTGGCTGCGCAAGGCAGCGATGTTGTCGGCCGAAAGCCCCATTTCGCGCAGCACCGCGTCGGTGTCATCGCCCAGGCGCGGCGCGCTCGAGCGCACCGTGCCGGGTGTACCCAGCAGCTTGGGCACCACGCCCGGTACCTCGACACGGTAACCATCGCGTGTGGTCTGCGACAGGATCATGTCGCGGGCGCGGTAATGCGGGTCCTCGCAGATGTCTTTCGCCGAGTAGACCTTGCCGGCCGGCACGCGGGCCTGGCCTAGTTGTTCCAGCACCTCGTTGACGGGCCGCGTCGCGGTCCACGCGCCGATGGCTTCGTCCAGTTCTGCCACGCGCGCCACGCGCCCGGCATTGCTCGCCAGGTCCGGTTGCGCCGCCAGGTCGGGGCGGGCGATCGTCTCCATCAGGCGCTTGAAGATGCTGTCACCGTTGCCGGCGATCAGCACATAACCGTCGGCGCACAGGTAGGCGTTGGACGGTGCGATTCCGGGCAAGGCGCTGCCGGCTGCTTCGCGCACCGCGCCGAACGCGCTGTATTCCGGCACCAGGCTTTCCATCACGTTGAACACCGCCTCGTGCAGCGCGACGTCGATCACCTGGCCCTTGCCGCCGTTGACCTTGCGGTGGTACAGCGCGGTCAGCACGCCGATGGTGCCGTGCAGCGCGGCCAGCGTGTCGCCGATCGAGATGCCGCAGCGCACCGGTACACGGCCCGGTTCGCCGGTGAGCTTGCGCAATCCACCCATGGCCTCGCCGATCGCGCCGAAGCCCGGCAGGTCGCGGTAGGGACCGGTCTGGCCGTAGCCCGAAATGCGCAGCATGATCAGGCCGGGGTTCAGCGCAGACAAGGCCTCGTAGTCCATGCCCCAGGCCTCCAGCGTGCCAGGGCGGAAGTTCTCGATCAACACGTCGGCCTCGGCGATCAACTTGCGCGCAATGTCCTGGCCCTGCTTCTGGCGCAGGTCGAGCGCGATCGAGCGCTTGTTGCGCGACTGCACCTGCCACCAGACCGAGGTGCCGTCCTTGATCATGCGCCAGTTGCGCAGCGGGTCGCCGGCGCCGGGTGGCTCGATCTTGATCACGTCGGCGCCGAATTCGCCCAGCGTCTTGCCGGCGAACGGGCCGGCGATCAACTGGCCCATCTCGATCACGCGCAGGCCTTGCAAGGCGCCGGGTGTCAGTTCTGTATGTGCTGCGGTTTGCATGGTGTCCTCATCAGGAAAGCGGAATTTCATCGCAATCGTTGCCGGCATGGCACCGTGGATCCGGGCAGGCGGTGCATCGGTTTCGATTGCCGGCAAGTCTAGGCAGCGCGACACTGCCGCACAATTGCTGCGTGTGCACAGGCGCTTCGCAAAACGGGAAGGCTGTACACGTGGAGACACCCATGGCCAGTACCAGCAGTACCAGCATCACTCCCATCGGCAGCATCAACCCCGCGCGGGTGGACTTCGTCACGCTGCGCTTGTTCTGCGCCGTCGTCAACGCCGGCAGCATCACCAAGGGCGCGGAGCGTTGCCACCTGGCCTTGTCGGCGGCCAGCCGGCGCCTGTCCGATTTCGAGAACGCGACCGGCTCCATCCTGCTCGAGCGTACCGCGCAAGGCGTGGTGCTGACCTCGGCCGGTCACGTCGCGATGCAGCATGCGATGCGGCTGTTCCAGGGCTTTGAGCAATTCAGCAGCGAGCTCAAGGAACATGCGCGCGGCTCGCGTGGCCATGTGCGCTTGTGGGCCAACATGTCGGCCCTCACCGAGTTCCTGCCGGCCACGCTGGCGGGTTTCATGCAGGCCTGGCCGGACATCCGGGTCGAGGTGGAGGAGCAACTCAGCGGCGACATCGTGCACGCGGTGCTCGACGGCATGGCCGATGTCGGTGTGTTCGCCGAAGCCACGCCGGCGCATGGACTCGACGTGAGGCCGTTCCAGACCGACGAACTCGTGGTGGCATGCGCGCGGGACCATGTGCTGGCCGCGCGCGAAAGCGTGACGTTCCGGGAATGCCTGGAACACGACTTCGTCGGGCTGAACCGCAGCGCCTCGCTGCTGGAATTGATCGCGCGCCAGGCCGAACTCGAGAGCTGGCCGTTGCGGCTGCGCGTACAGGTGCGCAGCTTCGGCGCGATGTGCCAGATGATCGCGGCCAACCTGGGCATCGGCATCCTGCCGCGCGCCGCCTTCGACCTGATGCGCGATCCGCAGCAGGCCAAGGCGCTGGTACTCGACGAACCCTGGGCGCGGCGCAATCTGGTGGTGGCGACCAAGGCCGGCTCGCCGATGACGGCGGCCACCGCGCTGATGCTGGAGCACCTGCAGAACGCGGAAGGGCTGCGAACGCAGCCCTCCTGATGCCGGGCCCTATCGGTCGATAGGGCCGGCGTCGTGTAGCGCGGCGGCTGTCAGTCGATCGACGCGCCCGATTCCTTGACGATCTTGGCCCAGCGTGGCAGGTCGCTGCTCACCAGTGCCGCCAGTTGCTCCGAGCTGCCCTTGAACGGCAGGCAGCCGACGGTGTCGAGCTTGGCCTTGGCGTCGGCGGTGTCCAGTGCCTTGGCCACTTCGGCCTGCAGCTTGGCCACCACGTCCTTGGGTGTGCCGGCCGGCGCAAACAGGCCGTACCACGGCGTGGCGCCAAAGCCCTTGATCGTCTCGCCGATGGTGGGTGCGTCCGGCAACGCGGAAACCCGCTTTTCGTTGACCACGCCGAGCACCTTGATCTTGCCGGCCTTGATGAACGCGATTGAAGACGGCAGGCTTTGCACCGAGACCTGGACCTGGCCGGCGGCCAGGTCGGTGACGGCTGCGGCCGACCCCTTGTAAGGGATGTGCTGCATCTGGATGTCCGCGGCTTTCTCCAGCATGGCGCCGATCAGGTGGTTCAGCGTACCGTTGCCGGCCGACGCGATCGTGATCTGGCCGGGCTTGGCCTTGGCGGCGGCGATGAGTTCGGCGACGTTGTTCGGTGCGAAGTTGTTGTTGGCGACCAGCACGTAGCCGGCGGTGGCCACCGGCGCGACCGGCACGAAGTCCTTCTGCGGATCGAAGCCGGGCTTCTTGTACAGCGAGGGGTTGATGACCTGGGCACTGTCGGCGGTCAGCATCAGCGTGTAGCCGTCCGGCTTGGCCTTGGCCGCGGCCATCGTGCCGATGTTGCCGCCGGCGCCGGGCCGGTTGTCGACGACGAAACTCTGGCCCAGCTGTTCGCCCAGTTTCTGCGCCAGCACGCGCGCTATCGCGTCATTGGCACCACCGGCGGCCTGCGGCACGATGACGGTCACGGTCTTGTCGGGATAGGTTCCCTGGGCCTGGGCAGATAGCGCGAGGCCTGCGGTCAACAGGGCGGCCAGGCCGCGAACAACGAATTGCATGGTGTGTCTCCGTTCAGGGTCCGACATGGACCGGAAAACACATTGTCGGCAAATGCGGCAGGCCGCGGAATAGCGCATCGGCGAAGCGGGCTTCGCGAAACGCGAACGGCTGCGGGGGCTTGGCCCGCGCGTCGCCAGGCCGTCCACACAATGTGAAAAATTGTCGATGCGCTGGTGCAAGCCGCCAGACCATGGCAGGATAGCGACATGAGTCAAACCTACGGTATTCCGGCGCATGGCGCGTCCAGTTCCCGGCAGCATCGCGAACCGGTGCGTTATGTGGTCTTGATCGACGCCGGTGGTTCCGGGGTGGCAATGTTGTTCCTGGCATCGCGGGAAAAGGTCTGGGAGTTCGATGCGGGCGCGGAGGAAGTGCGCTCGATGACCGCCGGCATCATGCCCAGCGTGGGCGCGGCCGGGCCGGAGTGGGACCTGGCCTTGAGCGGCCACAGCGCGGCCGAACGTCGCGAGGCGCGGGTCTACGACCTGGGCGGTTGACCCTGGCGCCGTGCCGGCCGCGCATGGATGTGCGGCGCGGGCAGGCGCATGTTCACGGCTGAGGGCCGTCCAGCGCCCGTCGGGCCTGTTCGGCGATGCTGGCTGCGTCCACCTGGAAGAAGCTGCGCAACTGCGCCCGGGTGTCGCTGCGCCCGAATCCGTCGGTGCCCAGGGTATGGAAGTCGCGGCCGGCCGGAACAAAGGCCCGCACACTCTCCGGCACCGCACGCACATAGTCGGTCGCGGCAATCACCGGGCCGTGGCAGCTCGCGAGCAAACCACCCAGGTAGGCCTGTTGCGGATGTGCCATGCCGTCACGTGCCAGTTCGCTCCAGCTGGTGACGCTGATCACGTCGGCGCCAATGCCTTGTTCGGCCAGCCGGGCCGCCGCCTGCAATGCCTCGGTGAGGATCGCGCCGGAGCCCATCAGCGTGACACGCCGGGCGCTGTCGCCGCCGGTGCGGGCGAACAGATACGCGCCGCGCAACACGGCTTCGGCCGCACCATCCGGCAGGCTGGGCTGCGCATAGTTCTCGTTCATCAACGTGATGTAGTAGAAAACATCGTTTTGCGCGACCAGCATCTCGCGCATGCCGGCGTCCAGGATGACGGCCAGCTCGCCGGCAAATGCCGGGTCCCAGGCCTTGCAGTTGGGAATCGTCGCGGCGACCAGATGGCTGCTGCCGTCCTGGTGTTGCAGGCCTTCACCGGCCAGCGTGGTGCGGCCGGAGGTGGCGCCGAGCAGGAAGCCGCGGGCCCGCTGGTCGGCGGCCGCCCAGATCGCGTCGCCGACACGCTGAAAACCGAACATCGAGTAGTAGATATACAGCGGCAACATCGCCAGGCCATGCACGCTGTAGCTGGTCGCAGCCGCAGTCCAGCTGGCCAGGGCGCCGGCCTCGCTGATGCCCTCTTCCAGGATCTGGCCGTCCATGGCTTCGCGGTAGCTGAGCACCGAGCCGATGTCTTCCGGCGCATAACGCTGGCCGACACTGCTGTAGATGCCGACCTGCTTGAACAGGTTGGCCATGCCGAAGGTGCGCGCCTCGTCGGCCACGATCGGCACGATACGCGGGCCCAGTGTCTTGTCCTTGAGCAGGTTGCCGAGCATGCGCACGAAGGCCATGGTGGTGCTCATTTCCTTGCCGTCGGCCTGCAGCGCGAACGCGCTCGTGGTCTCGATGGCCGGCACCGGCACGATGTCGCAGCGGGTCTCGCGGCGTGGCATCGAACCGCCCAGCGCGGCGCGGTGTTCGCGCAGGTAACGCATCTCGGCGCTGTCGTCCGCCGGCTTGACGAAGGCCAGACCTTCGGCCTGGGCGTCGCTCAGCGGCAGGTCGAAGCGGTTGCGGAACCCGATCAGGTCGGCCGCATCGAGTTTCTTCTGGCTGTGCGTGGTCATCTTGCCCTGGCCGGCGCTGCCCATGCCGTAGCCCTTCTTGGTATGGGCCAGGATCACCGTCGGCTGGCCTTGATGGCGCGCCGCAGCGGCATAGGCTGCATGGATCTTCACCAGGTCGTGACCGCCGCGCTTGAGGCGGTCGATCTGCTCGTCGGACAGGCCCATCGCGAGCCGGCTCAGTTCAGGGTTCTGGCCGAAGAAGTGGTCGCGGTTGTAGCGGCCGTCCTTGGCCGCGAAGGTCTGCATCTGGCCGTCCACCGTCTCGGACAAGGCCCGCACCAGGGCGCCACCGGTGTCGCGTGCGAACAGCCCGTCCCAGTCGCTGCCCCATACCAGCTTGATCACGTTCCAGCCGGCGCCGGCAAACAGGCGCTCGAGTTCGTCGATCACCCGGCCATTGCCCCGTACCGGGCCATCGAGCCGTTGCAGGTTGCAGTTGACGACCCACACCAGGTTGTCCAGCTTTTCGCGCGCAGCCAGCGTCAGCGCACTCATGCTTTCGGGTTCGTCCATCTCGCCGTCACCGAATACGCCCCAGACCTTGCGGCCGTCGCAGTTCTGCAGTTGCCGGTGCGACAGGTAACGCATGAAGCGTGCGTGGTAGATCGAACTGATCGGGCCGATGCCCATCGAGCCGGTCGGGAACTGCCAGAAGTCCGGCATCAGCCACGGATGCGGGTAGCTGCTCAGGCCGCGGGCGCCGTTGGCGCCGGCGCTGAGCTCCTGGCGGTAGTGCATCAGGTCGGCCTCGCTGAGCCGTCCTTCGAGGAAGGCGCGGGCATAGACACCGGGCGCGCTGTGTGGCTGGAAGAACACCAGGTCGCCGCCATGGTGTGCATCGCGGGCGTGAAAGAAGTGGTTGAAGCCGACCTCGAACAGGTCGGCGGCGCTGGCATAACTCGCGATATGGCCCCCCAGCTCGCCGTATGCCTTGTTCGCACGCACCACCATCGCCAGCGCATTCCAGCGGATCAGTGAACCGAGCCGCTCCTCGATCGCCAGGTCACCCGGGAACTGCGGCTGGTCCTGCGCCGCGATCGTATTGACATAGGGGCTGTTCAGGTCGGGTTGCCAGCCAATGCCTTGCGCGCGGGCCAGCAGCGCGAGTTCGTCCAGCATCCGGCGCGCGCGATCGGGGCCGTTGGCGGCGACCAGCGAGAGAAAGGCATCGCGCCATTCGGCGGTTTCGGTGGCCTCGGCCGTGGTGTCGTCAAGGCCTGGGGAGGGGGTGGCATTCATAGTGCGGTGTACTTTATGCTTTTGGGTGCCGCAGGTGCTGCCAAAATGGCTTGTGTGCCGTTCGTATGGCGGCAGAAAATGCCGAAAAACTACCGAGATAACCTTATGAAGCTCGATCGCAGCGATTTGCGCATCCTCGATGAACTGCAGCGCGATGGTGCGTTGACCAATGCCGAGCTGGCACGCCGCATCGGTTTATCGCCGTCGCCGTGCCTGGCGCGGGTCAAGGTGCTGGAACAGTCCGGTGTGATCCAGCGTTATGTGGCGCTGGCCGGGGCTGCGGCGCTCGGCCTGGGCCTGACGGTATTCATCTCGATCAGCCTGAAGACCCAGAACAAGGCGACGCTGGCGGAATTCGAGTCCGCGATTGCCTGCCATGAGGAGGTCATGGAGTGCTACCTGATGACCGGCGACAGCGACTACCTGCTACGCGTGGCGATCACCGACATGGCCGCACTCGAGCGTTTCATCCTGGAACAACTCTCGCCGATCCCCGGCGTAGAGAAGATCCGTTCGAGTTTTGCGCTCAAGCAGGTGCGCTACAAGACCGCGTTGCCGCTGGGGCACCTGGCCTGACGCGGGTCACCGAGGCGACGGCCGGCGCAGCGGGGCCATGGTGAAATCGATGCATCAGAAATCGAAGGAGCCACCGTGTTAGCCAGCCCATCTTCCAAGACCCGCGAACTGCTCGAACGCCTGGGCGCGTTTTTCGACCAGCATATCTACCCCAACGAAGCGCGTTACCACGCCGAACTCGCCGAGTTGCGCCGTGCCGGCGATCCCTGGCAGGCTTTGCGCCTGATCGAAGAACTCAAGCGCAAGGCGCGCGAGGTCGGATTGTGGAACATGTTTCTGCCCCATCCCTACAAGGGGCAGGGCGGCATCTCCAACCTGGACTACGCGCCCCTGTGCGAAATGATGGGGCGGGTGTCCTGGTCGGGCGAGGTGTTCAACTGTTCGGCGCCGGATACCGGCAACATGGAAACGCTGGAGCGTTATGCCACCGATGCGCAGAAACAGCGCTGGCTCGAACCCTTGCTGGCCGGCGAGATCCGCTCCGCCTTTCTGATGACCGAGCCGGCGGTGGCCTCGTCCGACGCCACCAACATCCAGTGCAGCATCGTGCGCGACGGCGACGAGTACGTCATCAATGGCCGCAAATGGTTCTCGTCCGGCGCCGGCAATCCGCATTGCGCGATCTTCATCGTCATGGGCAAGACCGATCCGGACGGCCCGCGCCATGCGCAGCAGTCGATGGTGCTGGTGCCACGCGATACCCCCGGCGTCACGATACTGCGTCCGCTCACCGTGTTCGGTTACGACGACGCACCCCACGGCCACATGGAGGTGGTGCTCGAGAACGTGCGTGTGCCGGTGGCCAGCATCCTGCTGGGTGAAGGGCGCGGCTTCGAGATCGCGCAAGGCCGCCTCGGCCCGGGCCGTATCCACCATTGCATGCGCTCCATCGGTGCGGCTGAACGCGCACTCGAGATGATGGTCGACCGGCTGCAGACGCGCATCGCGTTCGGCAAGCCACTGTCCGAACAGTCGGTCTGGCATGAGCGTATCGGCGAATCGCGCTGCATGATCGACCAGGCGCGGCTGCTGACGCTGAAAGCCGCGCACATGATGGACACGGTCGGCAATAAGGTCGCGAAGGCCGAAATCGCCATGATCAAGGTCGTCGCGCCGAACATGAGCACGAAGATCATCGACTGGGCGATCCAGGCGCACGGGGGCGGCGGCGTTTGCGGCGACTTCCCGCTCGCGAGCCTCTACGCTCACCAACGCACCTTGCGCCTGGCCGACGGGCCCGACGAAGTGCACCGCAATTCGATCGCCAAGCTCGAACTGGCGCGGCACCTGGAGGTTCCCGGCGGCGCCGACAAAGTCGAGATGCCGATCACCCGCGGCGCCTGAAACCACCCGATTGCCGAGGAGG